>JAHJPT010000103.1 GCA_018819685.1 Alphaproteobacteria bacterium | reverse complement strand
GATCACTATTTCCGCGTCATCGCCGACAACAAGGCGCGCCTGGACGAAGCCCGCGGCAAGCGCTCCGACGAGCGCAGCCAGGCCGACGACAGCGACAGCGACGATTCCGACAACGACAATCGTCGGCGCAACGTTTCCAGCAGCAATGGGAGCAGCAGCGAGGGCGGCGGCAATCGGCGCTCGCGCGGGCGCCGGGATGAAGGTCGCGAGGACCAGGGGCGCGACGGGCAGGAGAACGCACCGCGTTCGCGCAAGGCTCGCAATGCGAACGATCGCAACGATGACGATCGCAACGACAACGAGCGGGACGACGACCATCGCCAGGATCGCAGCGAGGGCGAGCCCTACGATGCGGACGACAATCCCTTCACCCGCGACGACAGCGACAATGAGAAGGCCGAGCAGGCCGAGCGCTCCAAGAAGCGCGTCGCGCGTCGCCGCAAGCCTGAAGCGGCCGAAACGGGTGCGGGCGCAGACGGCGGCGAGATCGCTGCGGCGCTCCCGCCGTCCTTCTCGGCCGAGAACGACGCTTCGTCCGAAGCCGAGGCATCCGAAGACAAGCCCGCTCCGCGCCGTCGCCGCCGCAAGGCCGAGGCCGATGGGGACACCAAGCTGAGCGTGGCGGGCTAGCCGCAGATTCGGTCGTCCGCGCGGGCCATCAGGCGATGGAGCGGCTCGTCCGTCTCATGAGCGCGAACCCGCGCTGGACGGCACTGGCGTGCGGCGCAGTGGCGGCGCTGGGCTATCCGCCGCTGGGGCTGTGGCCGATCGGCCTGGCGGGCGTCGCCGGATTGCTGTGGCTGATGCTCGCAGCATCGGGCTGGCGCGAGGCCGCGATGCGCGGCTGGCTGTTCGGCGTCGCGCATTTCTCGCTTACCAACAATTGGATAGCCACCGCTTTCACCCATCAGGCGGAGATGCCCGCGGCGCTGGGCTGGGTGGCGGTGCCGCTGCTGTCGCTCTATCTCGCGCTCTATCCCGCGCTGGCCGCAGGCGTCGCCCGCGCGCTGGTTCGCAGGCCCGGCATCCTGCCTCTCACGCTGCTGCTGGCGGCGAGTTGGATCGTGGGGGAATGGCTCCGAAGCTGGGTGTTCTCCGGCTATGCCTGGGGCCCGCTCTCGCTGATGCTGCTGGGGCCTTTCGAGCGTCCCGGCCTCGCCCTGCTGCTGCCCTTTACCGGTACCTATGCGCTTTCGGCGCTGGTCATCCTGCTCGGCGGACTGGCGCTGTGGCTTCTCACGACGCGGCGTTATCTGCCGCTCGCCGGAACCGCGCTGGCGCTCGCTGCGGCGATGTATCTGCCCCAGCCCGCCGCACGGCCCGGTTCGCTGGCGCTGACGCTGGTCCAGCCCGATCTGCGGCAGGCGGAGTTGAACGACGCCAGCAAATACGAGGAACAGTTCCAGCGGCTGGCCCGGCTCAGCCGCCCCGGGCGCAACACCGATGCGCGGCTGGTGCTGTGGCCCGAGAGCGCGGTCCCCGACCATCTCGAGCCCGGCTATCCGCAGCGCTATTACGACCGCATGACCGCAGGCGGCGATCCCGTGTTCGCGCGCCGCCGGATCGCGCGCGCGATCGGGCCCGATTCGCTGCTGCTGACCGGCGCGGTCGATCTCGAGATCGGCGAGGAGGCCGGCTACCCTCGCGCCGTCGGAGCCTACAATTCGATCACCGCGATCGACGACAAGGGCGACATCGTCGGCAGCTATGCCAAGGCGCATCTGGTGCCTGGTGGCGAATATCTGCCGATGCGCGGTCTGCTCGAGCCGCTGGGCCTGACCCGGCTGGTGGCCGGAACGCTCGATTTCATCCCCGGTCCCGGCGCGCAGACCGTGGATCTGGGCCCCTGGGGCGAGGCGGGGATGCAGATCTGCTACGAGATTGTGTTCTCGGGCGAGACGGTCGATCCCGAAAACCGCCCCGACTATATCTTCAACCCCTCCAACGACGGCTGGTTCGGCATCTGGGGCCCGCCGCAGCATCTTGCGCAGGCGCGGATGCGCGCGCTCGAGGAGGGGCTGCCGGTGCTGCGCTCGACCACCACCGGGATCAGCGCGGTGATCGACGCCAATGGCGTGGTCCGCCGCCACATCGGCATGCACCGCGCCGACCGGATCGACACGCAGGTGCCCGAAGCAAAGCCGGCGACGCTGTTCGCGCGCGCGGGGCACTGGCTGACCGGCTTCTGGGCACTGGTCTTTTTCCTGCTGTGGCTGGTTGCGGCGCGGCGGCGGCGAGGCTAGGTGGGAAGCAAGACATAAAGCTTTCCTTATATCGAGAATTGCAATGCGCAGCGAACATCTCTTCACCTCCGAGAGCGTCTCGGAAGGCCATCCCGACAAGGTTTCCGACCAGATTTCCGACGCTATCGTCGATCTGCTGCTGTCCAAGGATGCAGAAGCGCGGATCGCCTGCGAGACGCTGACCACCACCCAGCGCGTAGTGCTGGCGGGCGAGATCCGCTGCCGCGGCGTGTTCGAGAAGGGCGAATGGGTCGACGGCGCGCGCGAAGAGATCGAGCGGGTGGTGCGCGAGACCGTGCGCGACATCGGCTATCGCCAGGAGGGATTCCACTGGGAGACGCTGGTGCTGGAAAACCACCTGCATGGCCAGTCGAGCGAAATCGCGCAGGGCGTCGACGCCAGCGGCAACAAGGACGAGGGCGCGGGCGACCAGGGGATCATGTTCGGCTTCGCCTGCGACGAGACGCCGGACCTGATGCCGGCACCGCTCGATTACAGCCACAAAATCCTCGAGCGGCTCGCGCGCGACCGCAAGAGCGGTGCGGCTTCCTTTCTCGAACCCGATGCCAAGAGCCAGCTGACGCTGCGCTATCGCCACGGCAAGCCGGTCGCCTGCACTGCGGTGGTGGTCTCGACCCAGCACGCCAATGGCTATCACGAGGGCGAAAGGGAAGCCGAGCTCAAAGCTTACGTGAAGCGCGTGGTGGGCGAAATCCTGCCCCAGGGCTGGCTCGGCGACGAGACCGTGTGGCACATCAATCCCACCGGCGCTTTCGAGATCGGCGGCCCCGATGGCGACGCCGGGCTGACCGGGCGCAAGATCATCGTCGACACCTATGGCG
>JAHJPT010000102.1 GCA_018819685.1 Alphaproteobacteria bacterium | reverse complement strand
GGCAGCTATGCCGGGCCGATCGATCTGCGCACCGCCTTCGCCTATTCGAAGAACACCGTGGCTGCGCAGCTCGGGAACGAGGTCGGCTTCGGGACGGTGGCCAGCATGGCGCGGCGCTTCGGCATCACCACCCCGGTCTCGACCTATCCCTCGATGGTGCTGGGTTCCTCCGAAGTCCGCCTGATCGACATGACCCGCGCCTTTGCCGCGGTGGCGACCGGCGGAAGCTCGGTCGAGCCCTATGGCATCCTCAAGGTGACCACCGCCAGCGGGGAGCTGCTCTATCAGCACGAACGCGCGCGCGAGGTGCAGCTGGTGCCCGATCACGTCGCTGCGGGGATCACCGATCTGCTCCAGACCGCGGTCAACACCGGCACCGGGCGCGCCGCGCAGATCGGCCGTCCTGTGGCGGGCAAGACCGGGACCACCAATTCCAACAAGGACGGCTATTTCGTCGGCTTTTCCAGCGGCATCACTACCGGCGTATGGATGGGCCGCGACGACAATGCGCGGGTAGCCAGCCTGCAGGGCGGGCGCGCCCCGGCGCAGGCCTTCGCCGCCTATATGCGCTACGCCGTCAGGAACCGGCCGATCGAGGAATTCGACACCGATCTGCAATTGCCCGAATGGCAGCTGGAGCCCGACGACGAGCAGATGTTCGGCGATCCCGACGACTACTATTTCATCGACGAGCAGGGCAATCTGATCGAGCCGGGGCGGCCGCAGGACCAGGGCGAGGATTACTTCCCCTATCCCGACCAGCCCGGTGGCGGTGCGGGTGTCGGACCCGGTGAAGGCGACCGACCGCGCCTGCCCGGACAGCCGCCGCGCCGCCCGGTGGGGCAACCGCTACCCGGCGATCCCGCGCCCGATGCCCCGGCCGCGGCGAGCGACGATTTCCTGCGCCGTGCGACCGGAGAGGGTGCCGAGCAGCAGCAGCAGCGCCAGCCTCGCCAGCCGAACCCGCCACCTCCGCAATAAAGCCGTTCGGCAACAAAAAAACCCCTCCGGTGAGGGAGGGGTTTTCATGGTCTCGACGATCCGCGGTCGCGAAGATCGCGCCGATGCGGTTCAGCGCAGGCGAACCGGCAGGTAGGTCGGCGGACGCCCGCGGCGCTGCACGCGCAGCAGCACGGCATCGCGATCCTCGGCATCGGCCTGCGCGATCACGGCTTCGAGTCCTGCGATATCCGCCACTTCGCGATAATTCGCGCTGAGGATCACATCGCCGCGCTGGAGACCCTTGCGGGCGGCATCCGAATTGGCATCGACCGCGCCCACGGCCAGTCCCTGCGTCTCCGGCGAGGCGCCCAGCTGCCGGGCGATCTGCGGATTGAGCGGAACCACCTGCAGCCCGAGCCGCTGCTCGATCAGCCCGTCATCGGGGCTCTCGAGCATTTCTTCCTCTTCGGCTTCGGGATCGAACATCTGCTGGCGGGCCAGTTCTTCCGCGCTCGGTCGGCGACCGACGGGCACGTTGACCCGCATGCGCTCGCCACCGCGGATGAGTTCGACCGGGATCGTCTCTCCCGGCGGGATGTTCGCGACGAGGAAGGACAGCGTCTGGTCGGGGGTGACCGGCTGGCCGTTCACGCTGACGACGATGTCGCCGGGGCGGATACCGGCGCGCTCGGCGCCTTCGCCCGGCTGAACCGACTGGACGATTTCGCCGCGGTTGCGCTCGATGCCGAGCGAAGCGGCGAGGTCGTCGGTAACCGGCTGGATGCTGATCCCCAGATAGCCGCGCTCGATCGTCTCGCCGCGGACCAGTTGCTCCACGATCGGCGCAGCGGTTTCCGCCGGGATAGCGAAGCCGATCCCGACGCTGCCGCCCGAAGGCGAGAGGATGGCGTTGTTGATGCCGATGACATTGCCCTGCATGTCGAACAGCGGACCGCCCGAATTGCCGGTGTTGATACTGGCATCTGTCTGGATGAAGCGATCGTAGGCGCCTGTGCCGGTGTTGCGCAGCACGCTCGATACGATGCCGCTTGTCACGGTTCCGCCAAGTCCGAAGGGATTGCCGATCGCGACGACCCAATCGCCCACGCGCGCCTGGCTGGAATCGCCGAAACGCACGAAGGGGAAGGGCTCGCCCCGCACGATCTTGAGCACGGCGAGATCGGAATCGGCATCATTGCCGACGAGCTTGGCGGCGTATTCGGTGCCGTCGGGCATGGTCACGGTGATCTCTTCAACCGTTCCCCGGCCTCGTGGGCTGACCACGTGGTTGTTGGTCACGACATAGCCATCGGCGGAGATGATGAAGCCCGAACCGAGCGACTGGCCTTCGCGGTATTGCGGCTCATCTTGCGACTGCCCGCGGCGGCGGTTGAACATATTCTCGAAGGGGGTGCCGGCGAAGGGATTGGCGTTGCTCACCTCCACTCGCTGGCGGGTAGAGATATTGACGACCGCCGGCTGCAATTGCGCAGTCAGTTCGGCGAAGCTCTCGGGGCCTCCTGCGCGCGGGACGGCTCGCGACATCTCCAGGCCATCGTTCTGCGCCACCTGGGCGCCTGCGGGATAGCCGGTCGCCAGCGACACGGCGGCACCGCCGACCAACAGCACACTCGTCAATCCATAGGCATATCGCACTGGTTTCACGTCCTCTCGTTCCTTTTCGTGGGGGCCGCCTGCACCCGGTATCCGGGGCCGGCATGCGCCTTCATGGGGGCTCGGCTCGTTTCAACCCTTACCCGCTGAACCGCCATTG
>JAHJPT010000101.1 GCA_018819685.1 Alphaproteobacteria bacterium | reverse complement strand
GTTTGCGCCGCGCGGTCACCCCGCGTTCGAGCCAGTGCGCCTCGATCTTGAGCTTGGCGTCGAGCCGGTCGGCATTGCGCGCCTCTTCGGCATAGACCTGTTCCTCCCACGCCTCGTAGCCGCCGAAACCGATCTCCTTGCGCCGCAGCCCGCCGCGGTCGAGCCACAGCGTCGTGCGGGTCAGCCGCTTGAGGAAGGTGCGGTCGTGGCTGATCACCACGAAGGCGCCGGTGTAGCGATCGAGATAATCTTCCAGCCAGTCGATCGCGGCGAGGTCGAGATGGTTGGTCGGCTCGTCGAGCAGCAGCAGATCGGGATTCTGCGCTAGCGCGCGGGCGATCGCCGCTCGCCGCCGCTCGCCGCCGCTGGCGCCCCTGGTCGCGGTCGTCATGTCGATCCCGAGCTGGCCGGCGATGGCATCGATCTCGTACTCGGCGGGAGCGTCTTCGCCGGAGAGCGCCCAGTCCATCAGCGTCGCGTGTCCGGCGACGGCCGGATCCTGCTCGAGCACCACGATCCGGGTCCCGGGCTTGACCTTGCGCAGGCCCCGGTCGGCTTCGAGCTTGTCGTCGATCAGCCTGAACAGCGTGGTCTTGCCCGCGCCGTTGCGACCGATCAGCGCGATCCGGTCGCGCGCGCCGATATGGAGGTCGAGCCCGCCGGTCTCGGGCGCGCCGAACAGCCAGCGACCGCCCTGTTGAAGACCGAGACCTTCCCAGCTGAGGATCGGAGGTTGCGCCATGGGACGCGCGAGGTAGGCGTTGCCCGCGCATGCGACAAGTCCAATCTCCGGGGCCTCGCCTCGACGGGCCCGACTCGCGTTCAGCCTGCGTGCAGCGGTACAGGCGAGAAGAAGAAGATGCGGAACAACTCGCCTCTCGCTCGCTTGTTCGATCGAGGCAGTCGAGGGGCTTGCCACCAAGGAGAACACAATGCTTCGATACGCAATTCCTCTGGCCGCCGTGGCGGCCATCGCGGTTCCGGCTTCCGCGGCCGAAATCCAGATCGCCAGCCAGGGACCGGTGGTCGAACTGTCGGTCAATGAAGTCGTCCGCAGCGCGCCCGATGTGGCGCAGGTCGGCGCCGGTGTGACCACCCGCGCGGCCACCGCACGCGAAGCGCTGACGCAGAATTCGCAGGCGATGGACCGGATCGTCGCCCGGCTGCGCCAGCTCGGCATCGCGGGCGAGGACATCCAGACCAGCAATTTCAATCTCAGCCCGCAATACGACTACAACCAGCAGAGCGGGGAACAGGTGTTCCGCGGCTACAATGTGAGCAATCAGGTGCAGGTGAAACTGCGCGATCTGCCGCGGGCCGGGGAAATCCTCGACGCGCTCGTGAATGCCGGCGCCAACACGATCTACGGGCCGAACTTCATGATCGAGGACGACGAGGCAGCCAAGGCCGAAGCGCGCGCGCAGGCGTTCGCGCGCGGTCGCCGGATGGCCGAGGACTATGCCCGGGTGGCCGGATACTCTTCGGTTCGGTTGCTCGAGATCTCCGAAAGCGTGCAGAACCATGGACCGATGCCGCAACCGATGATGGCGCGCGCGGCGATGGATTCGGGCGAATCCGCCCCGCCGATCGAGCCGGGCCAGGTCGGCACCGGAGTTAGCATCACGGTCAAATACGAGATGGGCCGCTAACCGGTCCAAGCTAACAGGTGCCAAATGGGGGCGAGGGGACATTCAGTCCTTGTTCAATGGCTTGGGCCCAATCATCCCATCCATCATGAAACATCTCCTCGCCTCCCTGGCCGCTGCCGGTCTCGCCCTTTGTGCCCATGCTCCGGCTGTCGCCCAGCAGAATTCGGATCAGGGCGAGGCCCGCAAGGAAATGCGCGCCGGGAACGTCCTGTCCCTGCGCGAGATCGAGGCGCGGATTCTGCCGACCATGCGCGATGCCGAATATCTGGGTCCCGCTTACGATTCGACCGCGATGGCCTATCGGCTCAAGTTCATCCGCGATGGAAGGGTGATGTTCGTCGATGTCGATGCGCGCACCGGGCGGGTCATCCGGCGCAGCCGCTAGAAACCTGCGCCAACTTGACGCGTTCCTGCAGATGAACGACATCTCCGGCGCGCTCCGATACCGGGGTGGCCAAGCGCGAACTGGGATAGGAATTGTATGCGGCTCCTGATTGTCGAGGACGAGCCGACCCTCGGCCAACAATTGAAATCGACGCTCGAACAGAACGGCTATGCGGTCGATCTCTCGACCGATGGCGAAGACGGCCATTTCATGGGCTCGACCGAAGATTACGACGCCGTGATCCTCGATCTGGGCCTGCCCGAGATCGACGGGCTTTCGGTGCTCGGCATGTGGCGCAAGGAAGGGCGGACCTTTCCGGTCCTCGTCCTCACCGCGCGCGACAGCTGGTCCGACAAGGTCGCCGGGCTCGATGCGGGCGCCGACGATTACCTCGCCAAGCCGTTCCAGACCGAGGAACTGATCGCCCGGCTGCGCGCGCTGATCCGCCGCGCCTCGGGCAATACCTCGAGCGAGCTTACTGCGGGTGATGTCCGGCTGGACACCCGTTCGGGCCGGGTCACGCTCAAGGGCGAGCCGGTCAAGCTCACCGCGCAGGAATACAAGCTGCTGAGCTATCTCATCCATCACAAGGGCAAGGTGGTCAGCCGGACCGAGCTGATCGAGCATATCTACGATCAGGATTTCGACCGCGACTCCAACACCATCGAGGTCTTCGTCACCCGCATCCGCAAGAAGCTGGGCGCAGAAGTCATCACAACGATCCGTGGCCTTGGCTACTCACTCGACGATCCCGACGACGCCCCCCGCGCCTGATCCGGACCGCTCGGGAGCTTCCCCGGCCGAACCGGCGGGGGAAGGGCACACTCCCGTGACGGTTGGCGATGCGGTGGGCGCCCGCGCAGTGGGCGGCAAGCGCAGCCTCGCCAGCCGTATGATGGCGATCGCCGCGGGCTGGATCCTCGTCCTGCTCCTCGCCGGCGGTTTCGCGCTCGACCGGACGCTGACCTCGCTGGTCGAGCGCAATTTCGACGATCAGCTCGAATATGTGATGAATGCGCTGGTCTCCTCCGCCGAGATCGATCCCTTCGGCGACGTCTATTTCTACCGGCGGTTGGGCGATCAGCGCTTCCTTGAACCGAACAGCGGCGTCTACTGGCAGATTCGCGGCGAGGGTCAGGAGGATTACCCCAGCCGCAGCCTGTGGGATCGCAGCCTCGAGGTGCGCGGCAGCGATCCCGGGCACGAGCTCGTCATCTACGATTCGGAACAATTTCCGAACGAACCGCTGCGGGTGGCGGAACGTGCGGTCTATCTGCCCGACAGCGACACCCGCTGGTGGTTCACCGTGGCCGCCAGCCGCGGAGAACTGGACGCCCAGATCGGCGAGATTCGCGCGATCCTGTTGTGGAGTTTCGCGCTGCTGGGGCTGGGGCTGTTCGCGATGGCGGTGCTGCAGAACTGGGTCGGGCTGGGCCCCCTGCGCCGGGTTCGCGCGGCGATCCAGCAGATGCGCAGCACCGGGGTCAACCGGATCGACGAGCCGCTTCCGCTCGAGGTCCAGCCGTTGGTGGAGGAGCTCAATGCGCTGCTCGCCCATTCGGCCAGGCAGGCGGAGGAAGCGCGCACCCATGCGGGCAATCTCGCCCATGCGCTCAAGACCCCGCTGACCGTGCTGACCAATGCCGCCACCGCGCGCGCCGAGGATCTCGCCGACACCACCATCCGCGAGGCGCGCACCATGCAGCGCCATGTCGATCATCACCTCGCCCGCGCGCGCGCGGTGGGTCGCAGGGCGGTCGGGCTGGCGCGCACCCCGGTGTGGGAGAGCGCCGAGGCGGTCCGCCGCGCAGTCGAACGGCTCTATCCGGGCACCCGCTTCGACATCGACGGCAATCGCGATGCGCAGGTCGCCATCGAACGCCAGGACCTCGACGAGATTCTCGGCAATCTGATCGAGAATGCGGCCAAATACGGCGGTGGCAGCGTCTTCGCGACGATTGATGCCGAGCCCGAGGAGGAACTGTGCGTGATATGGGTCGAGGACGATGGGGTCGGCATCCCCGAGGCCGACCGAATCAGCATCTTCGATCGCGGGGCGCGGCTCGACACCGGCAAGCCCGGCACCGGCCTGGGGCTGGCGATCGTCCGCGACGTCGCCGAGATCTATGGCGGCGAGGTGGAGCTGGGCGAAAGCGAGGATCTGGGCGGGCTGCTGGTGCGGCTCAGCCTGCCGCGCGCGAATAGCCTTCCGGCGAAGTGATCGCGGAGCAAGTCACCGCCATGAGGGCACCAGGCGGTCCCGACATCTTGTCGGGATTTTCCTGAGCCCAAACGAAAACGGGGCCGGAAAACCGACCCCGTCTCGTATTCGTATCCGATGCAGCGATCAGGGGCTGACGGGTTCGTCCTGGCCACCGACCGCGATGCCGATGCCAAGCGCGAGGATCGCGAACAGCACGGCCACAGTGGCGCCACCGCCGCCGATTTCGCTCTCGCCTTCGACCGGCGCGCTGACGCGCTCGGCAGCGAAGGCTGCCGGAGTGATTGCGAGACTGACGGCCGATACGGCCAAGGCTGCTTTACCGAACTTCATAATCAACTCCCCTTTGATGACGTGTTGCGGCAAGTCTTAGTTACCCGCCGCGCAGGACTCAAGGCCATTGGTGGCCCGAAGGTTCCATTCTGTCGCAATCGGGTCAGAATAGCTGCATTTTGGCCACAAACAACAGCGCGTCGTTCACGATCTTTCCGACCGATCGCCGTTGCGCGCCTTCTCGTGGTGGCGGATCACCTCCTCGATCACGAAGCGGATGAACTTTTCGCTGAATTCGGGATCGAGATCGGATTCCTCCGCCAGCCGCCGCAGCCGCGCGATCTGCTCCTTCTCGCGCGCCGGGTCGGCGGGGGGCAATGTCGCGCCGGCCTTGTAGGCGCCCACCGCCTGGGTGATCCGGAACCGTTCGGCGAGGATGTGGACCAGCGCCGCGTCGATATTGTCGATGCTCTTGCGATAGCCGGCCAGCACCGCGTCTTCGCGCGGTTCGGCAGGCTTTGCAGCGGCGGCTTGCTGGGAGATCCGATCGGTCATGGCGGCGAGGCTAGCAGCAAATCGCGGCTTGCCAAGCTTGCCCGCGCAGAGCATGGCGCGCAGCGCAATGAGCGCCGATATCGTCCCCATTTCGCGCAAGCAATCGCCTGCTCCCTCGCTCGATCCCATGCTGGCGCTGACCGCGCCGGGGATGAACGCGGTCAATGCGGTCATCCTCGACCGGATGCAGAGCGAGATTCCGCTGATCCCGGCGCTGGCGGGCCATCTCATCTCGGGCGGCGGCAAGCGGCTGCGCCCGATGCTCACGCTCGCGGGAGCCGAACTGGTCGGCTATCAGGGCTCGCGGCATTACAAGCTCGCCGCCTCGGTCGAATTCATCCACACCGCCACGCTGCTCCACGACGACGTCGTCGACGGCAGCGAGATGCGGCGCGGCAAGACCGCCGCCAACATCATCTTCGGCAATCCGGCGACCGTGCTGGTCGGCGATTTCCTGTTCAGCCGCAGCTTCGAACTGATGACCGAGGACGGCAGCCTCAGGGTGCTCAAGATTCTCTCGGGCGCCAGCGCGATCATCGCCGAGGGCGAAGTCGACCAGCTCACCGCGCAGCGCAAGATCGGCACCAGCGAGGAACGCTACCTCCAGATCATCCGCGCCAAGACCGCGGCGCTGTTCGCCGCCGCCAGCCGGATCGCAGCGGTGGTGGCCGAATGCGACGACGACCAGGAACGCGCGCTCGATGAATACGGCCGCAATCTGGGGGTCGCTTTCCAGCTGGTCGACGATGCGATCGATTACGATTCCGACGCCGCGGCGATGGGGAAGGATCGCGGCGACGATTTCCGCGAGGGCAAGATGACGCTCCCGGTGATCCTCGCCTACGCCCGCGGCAGCGAGGAAGAGCGCAGCTTCTGGCGCGACGCGATCTCGGGCATCAAGAGCAGCGACGCCGATCTCGATCACGCCTGTTCGCTGATCGCCCGCCACGGCGCGGTGGAAGACACCCGCGCCCGCGCCCGCCACTTCGCCGACCGCGCGATCGATGCGCTCTCGATCTTCCCCGATGGCAAGGCCCGCCAGGCGATGACCGAGGCGGCGCGCTTCGCGGTGGCGCGAGGGTATTGATACACTCGTCATCCTGAACTCGGTTGTGCTGTGCACAGCTTCGCTTCCAGGATCCATCCATCCTCGCAGACCCGGTTCGAAGAGGAAGAATGGATGCTGAAACAAGTTCAGCATGACAAAGGTGATTGAGTGAGCGCCGACCTCCCCATCCACGCCGTGCTGCCCGAGCTGCTCGCGACGCTCCGCGAGCAAACCGCCGCGGTGCTGGTCGCGCCGCCGGGGGCGGGCAAGACCACGGCGGTGGCGCCCGCGCTGCTGGGTGAGCCCTGGTGCGGCGGCCAGATCATTCTCACCTCGCCGCGCCGGGTGGTGGCGCGCGCCGCGGCGGAGCGGATGGCGCAGCTGCTGGGCGAAAGCCCGGGCGAGACGGTGGGCTATCTCACAAGGCTCGACAGCAGGACCTCGGCGCGAACCCGGATTCTGGTCATGACCGAGGCGATCTTCGTCAACCGGCTGCTCGACGATCCCGAGCTGGAGGGCGTCTCCGCGGTGCTGTTCGACGAGGCGCACGAGCGCCATCTCGACAGCGATCTGGGCCTCGCGCTGGCGCTGGAAAGCCGCGCGGTGCTGCGCGAGGACCTGCGCGTGCTGGTGATGTCGGCGACGATCGATGGCGCGCGCTTTGCCGAATTGCTGGGCGAGGGCGCGCGCACTATCGCGAGTGAGGGGCGCGCCTATCCGCTGCGAATCCGGTGGCTCGGCTCCTCGCCGCAGATGCGTGTCGAGGATGCCATGGCGCAGGCGGTCCTGACCGCCTGGCGCGAGGAAGAGGGCGATATCCTCGCCTTCCTGCCCGGCGTGGGCGAGATCGAGCGTGTCCGCGAGCGGCTCGAGGCGCGGCTGCCCGATGCGCCGATCCTCCCGCTTCACGGTCAGGTCGAACCCGCCATGCAGCGCGGCGCGATCCGCCGCGATCCCCAGGGCAGGCGCCGGATCGTGCTCGCCAGCGCCATTGCCGAAACCTCGATCACGCTCGAGGGTGTTGCGGTGGTGGTCGATTCCGGCCTGTCGCGCCGCGCCGAACATGATCGCGCCGCCGGCACCACCCATCTGGTCACCCACCGCGCCAGCCAGGCCGCCGCCACCCAGCGCGCGGGCCGCGCGGCGCGGCAGGGGCCGGGTGTCGCCTATCGTCTGTGGGAGGAGGGCGGTCACAAGGGCCGTCCGCGCTTCGACCCGCCCGAAATCGAGACCGCCGATCTGGCGCCGTTGGTGCTCAAGACTGCCTTGTGGGGCAGCGGCGATCCCGCCGCGCTGCCCTGGCTCGATGGGCCGCCCGAAGCCTCGCTCGGCGCCGCGCGTCAGAAGCTCGAGGGGCTGGGCGCGCTCGACCTCGATGGCAGGATCACGCCGCGCGGCCGGAAGCTAGCCGAACTGGCGCTCGACCCGGCGCAGGCGGCGATGGTGCTGTTCGGCGCGGAACACGGCGCGGCGCGCGAGGCGGCACGGATCGCGGTGCTGCTGCAGGAACGCAATCTGGGCGGGCGCGGCGAGGATTTGGCGGGCAGGCTGCAGCGCTGGAACGCCGATCGCTCGCCGAAATCCGAGGCGAGCCGAAAGTTGGCGGAGCGCTGGGCGGAACGGGCGCGGGGCCTGGTGAACGGCGGCAAACAGGGCGCGGGCGTCCCCCACGCCCTCCTGCTGGCCGCCGGAATGCCCGACAATATCGC
>JAHJPT010000100.1 GCA_018819685.1 Alphaproteobacteria bacterium | reverse complement strand
GACCGCGAGATAGGTCTTGCCGGTACCTGCCGGGCCGAGCGCGAAGATGATGTCGTCGCGGCTGAGCGAGCGCATGTAGGTCGCCTGCGCCACGCTGCGAGGGACAATGGTCTTGCGCCGCGTGCGGATCATGATCGGCGGCAGGTCGGGCTCACCCTCGATGATCCCGTCGAGCGTGGGCTCGTTCGACATCGCGATCACCGATTCGATCGTCCCCGCGTCGAGATCCTCGCCCAGCGCCAGCCGATCGTACATCGCCTGAAGGACATCGCGCGCGCGGGCGACATTGTCCTCCGGCCCTTCGACATGGATCTGGTCGCCGCGCGCCGAGATGAACACCCCGAGACGGTTTTCCACCTGGACCAGATTGGCGTCGAACTGGCCGAACAGCGCACCGAGCAGGCTCTGGTTGTCGAAGGTGATCTCGGTCTGCGCTCGGCGGATCTCGCGCTGCGGAACGGGCGGACGCGACAGCGCCGGGGTGGCGCCGTTGCGGGGTCTGCTGACGGATTTTCGAGCCATAGGGTCCTTTGCAACTCGGCCATGCGCGGCCGGGCGAGTCGCAAGATTAGGCTCGCGGGGGCGCAGTGCAAGCGCTGCTGCGGCATGGCGGTGGATTGTCACGCCGGCGCAATGGTTTGGCTCGGATGATCTGGTCTCGTAGAGCCGCTCAGGCGGCGACGTTCTCGCGGATGACTCCGCGCAGGGAATTGGGACCCGCCTCGGCAAGGTGAACCTCCACCAGATCGCCGATCGCGCAATCGCCCTCGAACCAGACCGATTGCAGCCAGGGCGATTTGCCGAGCCATTGTCCGGCGAGCTTGCCCTGGCGCTCGACCAGCACCTCGCAATCGCGCCCCTCGCTGGCGCGGTTGAAGGCGTGCTGGTCGCGGTTGATCGCCGCCTGCAGTCGCTGGAGCCGCTCGTCCATCACCTCCATCGCCACCTGATCCGCCATGGTAGCGGCCGGCGTCCCCGGGCGCGGCGAATATTTGAAGCTATAGGCCTGCGCGTAACCCACCGCATCGACCAGTGCGAGCGTCTCCGCGAATTCGGCCTCGGTTTCGCCGGGGAAGCCGACGATGAAATCGCCGCTCAGCGCCAGATCGGGCCGCGCGGCGCGGAAGCGCTCGAGCAGACGAAGGTAGCTGTCTGCGGTGTGGCTGCGGTTCATCGCCTTGAGCACCCGGTCCGAGCCGCTCTGCACCGGGAGGTGGAGATAGGGCATCAGCTTGTCGATCTCGCCATGCGCGGCGATCAACGCATCGTCCATGTCGGCGGGATGGCTGGTGGTGTAGCGGATGCGCGCGAGGCCATCGACCTTGGCCAGCGCGCGGATCAGGCCCGCAAGGCCCACCGCGTGGCCGCGCTCGTCCTCGCCGCTCCAGGCGGAGACGTTCTGGCCCAGCAGCGTGATCTCACGCGCACCGGCAGCGACGAGCTTGCGCGCCTCGAGCGTGAGATCGGCATAGGGCCGCGAGATCTCGGCGCCGCGGGTGTAGGGGACGACGCAATAGGTGCAGAATTTGTCGCAGCCTTCCTGCACGGTGAGAAAGGCGGCGGGCGCGCTCTTGCGGCGCTCGGGGAGCGCGGCGAATTTGGCGATCGCGGGCATGTCGGTGTCGGTGTTGCGCTCGCCTTGCACCGCCCGGTCGATCATGTCGGGCAGGCGGTGATAGGCCTGCGGGCCGACCACCATCGACACCGCCGGCGCGCGCGCCATGATCTCGTCGCCCTCGGCCTGCGCGACGCATCCCGCGACCGCGATCAGCGGCGTCTTGCCAGCCTTGGTACCCGCCTTCACCAGCCGGCCGATGTCGGAATAGACCTTCTCGGCCGCCCGCTCGCGGATATGGCAGGTGTTGAGCACCACCAGATCGGCCTCCTCGCCCTCGGGCGCGGGCGTGATGCCGCGCTCACCCAGCATCTCGGCCATGCGCTCGCCATCATAGACGTTCATCTGGCAGCCGAAGCTCTTGACCCTGTAGGTGCGGGGGGCGGTAGTCGGTTTCATGGGAGGGGTGCGCCTTACGGGAAAGGCGGCGCCGTTTCAATGCCGGGCGATGCCGGACGAGCTGCCGCTTGCGGCACGGCAGCCGGGTGCTAGACTCGAATGGTTCCACCGCCATCGAGAACCTTTTGCTCCGACCCCGCATCCTGCTGCTGCTCGTCGCCATCGGAGCGCTTTTGGCACTGTTCTCGTGGCAGGCTAACCGATATGGTGATACATCCGTCGAATACTTCATGCAGCGGCACGGCCTCTCCGCTGCCAGCATCGCCTATGGACCCGCGGGAGCGGAGCCGGTGCGGCTCGCCATCGGGACCCATCCCGACGCGATAATGCCCTATTACAGCCTCTCCAAGCCGCTCACCGCGGCGTCGGTGCTGGCGCAGGTCGCGGCGGGGACGATGCGGCTCGACGACCGCTTCGCCGGGGCGAGCCTGCGGCAGTTGCTCCAGCACACCGGCGGGTGGGATTCCGCCACCGCTGGCGATGCCGTCGCGGAGCGCGAGGCCGGGTCGCCCTGCATCGCCCTGCCCGTCCCGCCCCGCCAATTCGCTCCGGGTACCCGCTACGCCTATTCGAACACCGGCTACTGCCTGCTGGGCGCGGCGCTGGAGGAGGCGACCGGGCGGTCCTACGCAGAAGCGGTCCGCGCAGGTTTCCCAGAGGCGGAGGCGATGGGTTACGACGGACTGCTGGGTCCGGCGGGCGGCTGGTCGGGCACCGCAGCCGCCTATCACCGCTTCGCCAGTCGACCGATCGACCCGGCCACGACAGGCCACCCTTTCCCCCGCCCCGGCGACACGCCCTACGGCCTGGGATGGGGCGTGGGGGAGGATGGCACTCTGGCGCATTTCGGCTGGCTGACCACGCGCGGTCACTTCACCGCGGTGGTGCGCAGCCAAGACTTCATCGTGGTGGCGTTATTCGAGGGCGTGCCGCCCGATCCCGAGCGCGCCAAGCGCGAATTGCGCGGCGTCCTGCTCGGCCTGAGGGACCGACTGCCGGACTGAGCCCCGAACGAGCGGGGCTCAATCCTGCAGGTTCAGCCCACGGTCGCCTTGACGATCTTGCCCGGATTGGCCGGCGGTTCGCCCTTGGGGAGCGCGTCTACGTGTTCCATGCCGCTCTCGACCTGGCCCCAGACGGTGTACTGCTTGTCGAGGAAGCGCGCATCGTCGAGGCAGATGAAGAACTGGCTGTTGGCGCTGTCGGGCACCTGGGTGCGCGCCATCGAGCAGGTGCCGCGGGTGT
>JAHJPT010000099.1 GCA_018819685.1 Alphaproteobacteria bacterium | reverse complement strand
CGCCTGGCCCGCGCTGCTGAGGAAGCTGGATCGGACCGATCCGGGGTTTCGTAGCTAGGATGCGCAGGCTCAGCAGACGGAGGCGCCGGAGTTAAGTCCGTCGTCTGCGGACTCAACTGGTGCTGCCCTCCGCGCATCACGAAACGCAGACGAGCGGCAGCTCTCGGCGTAACCATCACGGGAGCTGTACGCCGGTGGTTGGGCGGGTGGCCGAAAGGTAGCGTTCGAACGGAAACCGCGCTTGATCGCCGTTTGCTCACGAGTTTTGTGCGAGATCGCATTCAGGCGAAACTACGAATCCAGGAGCCCCAGCCGCATTGCTTCGACGACGGCTTGGACCCGCGTCGCTACTTCCAACGTACGGCAGGCAAGGCCGAGGTGCTCGTTCACGGTCGCTGGGGAAATACCCAAGATTTCGCCGATGACCGTCGAGCTCTTGCCGGCGCGCGCCCACAGCAGGCATTCTCGCTGACGCGGAGTGAGCCGCCGGTCCACCTGTTGCAGTGCCGAGTTAAGGCGTCGTGCGGCGAGGCCGTAGTGGGCACCGACCACTTCAGCTGCAGTGGCTAAGAACGGGTCGGCGAGTTCGGGTGATGGTCCCGAGAGGACCACGGCCGTATAACTCATGTCGGCCTCTCGCATTGGAATATAGAGACCGTCTCGTAGTCCGAAATGACCCGCCTCATTCAAGATGCGTCTGGCGAGGCAATTCTGCGCACCGCCATTCTGGACGACGCTCTGCCATCTATAAGGAAGATTTGTAGTCAGCATCTCCCGCGCGAGCGGCGAGTGCATGGCGTATCCGGAGCGTGCATAATGGTGAACCCAGTCGTCCGGGAGATTGCCGTTCAGCAGTGTAGCAGCCACTTCACCAGTGGGTCCGAAGAAACGACCGACCCCGAAAAAAGGCAAGCCCAGGGGAGTCAGGACCGGTTCTATAATCCGGTCGAGCGCCACGCGATCGGTCGCGGTGCGAAGCGTCGCCACCGCTTCGAATGCTTGTTCCGCCAGCAGGGGATCGAAGGACTCCATGCCTGAAACATAGCGAGGCGTAGGATTGCGGCAAGGTGAACCCCGGCATTCTCGTCGTGACCTGCAGGAGCAACGCATGGTTGGCGCCTGTCCAAACCCTAAAGGTTGGGGGGTAGAAGTCGAGCCGAGAACGCGCTGAAAGTAGCCTCGACAGGGAGCCTGTATCCCGACGGAGGAAAGCTCATGAAGACCGCACTTATGGCCCTTGCGATGACAGGCTCGGTGCTCGCCGGCGCTCCAGCCTCGGCTGAAAAGGCAACGATCCTCTATGGGGATCTTGATCTCGCCACGGCGAAAGGTCTGAGGGCTCTAGAGCAGCGCATCGACATTGCCGCGCGCAAGATTTGCGGGTTCAACGACCATATTACGGGCACTCGCGTCCGCTCGCCCGAAACCAAGCGCTGCTATGCCCATGCGAAGGCACAAGGCTTGCAAACCCTCGCTGCCATCGTTTCAGCAAACCAACTCGGAGGCTGAGCCAGTTTCTATCACGTCGACGCGTTCCCGCGCGGAGGCGTGGGCCCGGACCGGACCAGTCGCCCGGTTCGGGCCACCTTTGCCGGCTCGGGGAGCGAAGTAATTCGCATGCCGAAGAGAAATAAAGCCGACGGTCGTTCAGACACCGGCGTTCAGCTTGGCTAGCTGGGGGGTCGCCGACAGACGCTTTCGGCACGGGATCACAGTTGCCAGCCATTTCGCTTCCGGCGCACGCCCGTTAAGGCGCGAACGTCCACAATCGGGTCGCTAGCCGAATTGCCGACTTGGACAATTACTGGCGCAAAGCGGCGGTTCCGCTTCCGGAGCGCAGTCGATTGTGGAGGGAGGCCCAAAAACTGAGGTGCCAGTCCGTCCCTCGTCGCCCCCGAACCCCGATCCACTCCTCCGCCATCGCTATTGCGAGGAACGCAGCGACGCGGCAATGCATGGCGTAGCGCGCGGCTCGTCGCTACCGTGGTATCGGTGCGCATCGCGGTTCATGGATAGCGACGGCGGCGGCTCGCAATGGCGCCGGAAGAAGCCGGTATCCCTGCGCGCCTTCCGGAAACCGTTTTCCTACACGCCCCGAATTTGCCACCGTGCGCCGATGTCCACCCGCGCTCTCCGCCGCCCGAAGCACTCCTCTGCTTCGACGTCGATCCCCGCCATCGGAAGCCATGCGCCCGCATGTGTTTCATCAACAAACCGGCCAAGGGTGAGACTTTTCCGCGCGCAGCATACCCCTCCGCCGCAGTGCTTCTGCATCCGAAAGCCACACCAGCCAGCGCAATCCTCTAAGATGTGTCAGAAGTGTCAGATGCCGGCGCCGTCCGCCTCCCGCTCGCGTCCACAGCTTTGCGGGGGCCGGGATTGCAGCGGGCGGGGCGGGTTCCCATATCCCGGATCAAACGGGGCGCCATTTTCGCTGCGCCCGAACCACGGATTGAAAGCATGACCCAGCAATTCCCCCTCCTCCCCCTTCGCGACATTGTCGTCTTCCCAGGCATGGTCGTCCCGCTGTTCGTGGGCCGCGACAAATCGGTCGCCGCGCTCGAGGCGGCGATGGAAGGATCGAAGGACATCTTCCTGCTCGCCCAGCTCGATCCGGGCTGCGACGATCCCGAGCGCGACGATCTCTACGATGTCGGCGTCGTGGCGCGGGTGCTGCAATTGCTCAAGCTGCCCGACGGCACGGTGCGGGTGATGGTCGAGGGCGCGGCGCGCGCCACCTGCGAGCGCTTTAGCGAGCAGGACGATTACGTGATGGCCGAGGTCACGCTGCACGAGGAACAGACCGCAGCGGGCAGCGAGGTCGTGGCGATGATGCGCCAGGTGGTCGAGCAGTTCGCCGAATACGCCAAGCTCAACAAGAAGCTGGGCG
>JAHJPT010000008.1 GCA_018819685.1 Alphaproteobacteria bacterium | reverse complement strand
GCCGATCATGAGCGTGGGTCCGCTTCGAACAGGGGTTCCAACGCGGCGAGAATGCGGCTGTGGACCTGCTCGACCGTTCCTTCGCCATCGATGACGGCAAAGCGCTCGGGTTCGCTCTGTGTGAATTGAAGGAAAGCGGCGTTGACGCTGGCGTGATAGGCACCGTCGCGCCCGCCGATCGCATCGGAAGCCGTGCCATCGCGCGCCGCCAGCCGTGCGGCGGCGGTCGCGTCGTGCACCGCGATGACCAGCGTGAGATCGGGCAGCAGGCCGCGGCTACCACTCTCATGGAGCGAACGGACCAGTTCGTCGCCCAGCAGACCGGCGCTGCCCTGATAGGCGCGGCTGGAATCGAGGAAGCGATCGCAGATCACCCAGCGGCCACTGGCCAGCGCCGGATCGATCAGGCGCTCGACATGATCGCTCCGCGCGGCGGCGAACAGCAGCGCCTCGGCGCGCATCCCCCAGCCCTCGCCCGGGGGCTCCAGCAGCAGCTTCCGGATCGCTTCGGCTCCTGCGGTTCCACCCGGCTCGCGGGTGAGCACGACTTTCAGACCGCGCCGCTCGAACTCGGCCGCCAGCAGGCGGGACTGGGTGGACTTGCCCGTCCCCTCCCCGCCCTCCAGGGCGATGAACCTCCCTCGGGTCAAGCGAGCCATCCCAGCAAACCGTTGAACACCCGACGCAGCACATTCGCTTCGCCGATCGTCTGCTGCGCGACCAGCGGGACGGAATTCACCTGCTCGCCATCGACGCTGATCAGCAGCCGCGCGACTTGCTCGCCTTGCTCGATGGGTGCGCGCAAGGGGCCCTCGTAGCGCACGGCGAGATCGATTCTCGCCTGCCGATCGCGCGGGATCGACAGCCGCACGGGAGCCTGTGCCGCCAACGGCACCGCTCCCGCGCTGCCATCCTGAACGCGCGCATGGGCGATCGGCTCGCCCTTCTCGAACAGCGGGATGCTGTCGAAATTGGCGAAGCCCCATTCGATGAGGTCGCGCGACGCGGAATTGCGCGCGCGGCCGCTTGGGCTTGCGGCAACCACCATCATCAGCCGCCGACCGTTGCGCTCGGCGCTGCCGAGGAAGCCGTAGCCGGCCTGATTGGTGAAACCGGTCTTGATGCCGTCCGCGCCCTCGACGCTGCCGGTGATAGGATCGTGGTTGCGTTGGGTGATACCGTTGTATTCCAGCCCTTCCGCGCCGAAGAAGTGGCGGTATTTGCTCGGATGCCGACGCACCATCGCACTACCCAGCGTCACCAGGTCGCGGGCGGTGGTGAAGGTCTGGCCCTCGTCCATCCAGCCGTTCGGCGTGTTGAAGTGACTGTCGAGCATGCCGTATTTGGCAGCGGTCGCGTTCATGCCTGCGAGCCATTGCGCGACCGAGCCCGCAGCGCCTTCCGCGAGAACCACCGAGGCGTCGTTACCCGATACCGTCGTGATGCCGTGGAGCAATTCGTCGACCCTCACCCGCGCATCGTGAGGCAGATACATGGTCGAGCCGACCCCGCTCCAGCGTCTGAAGGTCTCGGGCCGGACGGTCATCACCTGCTCGGGAAAAAGGCGACGGCTCTCGATCATTTCGAAGGCCAGCATCGCGGTCATCACCTTGGTGATGGAGGCCGGTACGAAACGCCGGTCGCTCTCGCGCTCGAACAGCGTCTGACCGCTCGAAAGATCGACGAGCAGTGCGATCGGCGCGTCTTCAGGGCTCGGGGGGCGCGGGATATCCCCCTGCGACATAGGGCTTGCAGCGCCCAGCATTGCGGCTGCCAGGCAAAGTGCGACGGTTCGGATCAAGTGTGCTCCCGCCTCCGGGAACACCCGGTGGCCTATCTCAGCGTTACAATCTGGGCGCCGCTATAACCGGCCCCGCGCACCTTGGCGAGCGCGGCCGAGGCCTGTCCACGGGTGGCAAACGGACCGGCTCTCACGCGCCAGAGTCTCCCGAACGGCTCAAGATAGCCATCGATATTCCGGGCCACCTGCTCGGCCGCAGCCTTGGAAGAATAGGCTCCGGCCTGGACCGCGAAATTGCCGCTGGCCGCCGGTCTGGGAGCTTGATCGGCGATTGTCGCAGCTACGGAGCCTGCGTTCTGCACAACGCCCGGCGCAGCATCGGGTGCCGCGATGGTGCCGACGGTTACCTCGTCCTCGATCGGGATCTGGGCGGATGGTGCACCGGTATCGGGATCGACGGATCGGACCGCCGTGACTTGTCCGGGAGCGGTACCGGCCCCGCCAGCATCGCCATCGTCATCGCGCCGGGTCAGCGACACCGAGCCGACTGCGGGAAGCTTGCGTTTGAGAACCTCGAGCAGGCCCGGGGGCGTTTCCATGCGCAGGCTCGCCGCGAGGTCGGCACGCAGTTCGGCACGGTCTTCCTCGGGCGGGTTGACGCGGCGCACGCGGACTGGAGCGCCCTCGGCAACGCCGAGCTGTGTCCGGGCATCGGGCGACAGCGCGATCAACCGCGCATTGGTCATCGGCCCCCGGCGTTCGACCCGCACCAGAATTGTCCGCCCGCTGTCGAGCGAGGTAACTTCGACATAGCTCGGCAATGGCAACGTGCGATGGGCGGCGCTGGTCCCGACCGCGCCCGGCTCGTCCAGTGTCGCGTAACCCACTTCATCATAATTCAGCACATCGACGGGGGTGTGGGTGATGCCATCGATCGTGAACGGCTCGCCGATTACCACCGGATAATCGGCCTGCGGACCCGTCTGAGCCCCGCTCTCGATTGCTCCATAGGATACCGCTGCCAGGCTTTCGCCGGCGTTCGCTCCCGATATGCAGGAGGCGAGCGCGAAGCCGAGCGCGACCGGTGCGAAGCGGGTCAGATTTTTAACGGGCGATCTCATCTGCTAGCAAACCCACACTCATGGCGTAGTAATTCGAGCAGTTATATTCGAGGATGACCCGATAATTTGACGTTAACAGCCAGGCCGGGCTCCCGGGGCCATCGGGCTGGAACAGCGATACCAGCGTGGTGTCCGCCAGCGGTCGGAGCGGCCGTATGCCCAGTTCGCGCCATTCGGCGACAGTCTTGAACTGGCTGTGGCGCTCGTGCACCCGCGGGCAGACCGGGGCAACGAGTTCGGTGTCGACTGCGGCGGTGTCGAAGCCGCGCGGCACCGCAGCGCCGACGCCCCAGGGCTGACCGGTCCGCCAGCCGGCGTCGCGGAAATAATTGGCGATCGACGCCAGCGTGTCGGCGCGGTTGGTGAAGATATTGGCTCTCCCGTCGCCATCGCCATCGGTGGCGAGGCGCAGGTAGACGCTGGGGAGGAATTGCGGATTGCCGAATGCGCCAGCCCAGCTGCCCTGCAGTTCGGAACGCGAATATCCCTTGTCGGCGACCTGGAGCAGAGCGAGAAACTCGTTCTCGAAAAGATCGCGGCGGCGTCCTTCCCAAGCCAGCGTGGCCAGCGCCTGCGACAGGTCGAACCCGCCGCGGACCCTGCCATAAGCCGTTTCGTGGCCCCAGATCGCAACGAGGATCTCGCCGGGCACGCCATACTCGCGTTCGATAGCGGCGAGCGTGCCGCGGGCGTCGGCATATTCTCGGCGCCCGGGGGCGATCCGCGCCTGATCGACATGCCGCTCGATGTAATTGGACAAGGGCGGGTACCCCGAGCTCGTCGGCGAGCCCGGCTGTGCCTGATCGAGCTCGATCACACGGCTGCTGGGTTCGAGCCCGGCGGTCATCCGCGCGATTGTGGGCTCGCTAACGCCCTGCGCCCGTGCTTTCGCCATCAGCAATTGCACATAGGAGTCGAAGGACATGTTCTGCGCATAGGCAGGCTGCACGGCGAACACTGCAGCGGCCATGGCAAGGGTCTGGTACAGGCGTTTGAATTTCATGGGCGCTCCCTCGCATATCGCCAATGAACGCGATATGTCTTGCGTCACCTATCCCTGGGGCGCGGCGCGGTTCCCGACCGGACGGCCCGAGTGCGTGGGGGCGTGACAATCGCGCCCGCGCCCAGTAACGGCGGCAGCCAGCGGACAGGTGGCAGAGTGGTCGAATGCACCGGTCTTGAAAACCGGCAAGGGTGCAAGCCCTTCGTGGGTTCGAATCCCACCCTGTCCGCCACGAGCCGCTGATAAGACTGGCGTTTCTCAATCCCTGTTCGGATGTTCCCATAACCGCTCCCCGATAGATGGGGCGCTTGCGCCTTTGCGGCTATCGTTTCTTGCATGATCAGCATGCCCAAAGACTTAGCTAAAAATCGCATACCCGATGCCGTAGCCAATGGCCGCTAGCCCGGCAGCGAGCACCAACGAAAAAAGCGCCATCGTAGGTTTGCTGGGGTTATCTTGAACTTCATGCGCTTTCGGGCCGAAAAAAAACAACATCAGCGCGAAAATGAGCACGAATATGGCGACCTGTCCAAAACTGCGTGCGTTCGCCCCAAGCCAGATCGGGTACGCCATCAGGGCAAGTGTAAATGCAAGCTTTCCCATGAAACCCTTAGTGTCCCCCTCGACGGCCGATAGCCTACCAGCGATGCAATGTGTCGCAACTACTAGCTGCAGTAAAGAGATCGCCTTTATCGTTCGGTGTCCTGCTTCTTTGCGCGCACCCGTTCGCCAGCCATGGTCCACTTCCGCGCTTCCACGAGAGACGCAAACAAGTGCCGCCTGCCTTCCGCGTCCCTGAGGGGCGAGCCGTCCGGTTTCTCGATCACATAGCGCATAAACCCTTAGAACAGAGACAGAACGATTCGGGCAAGTCTTTCCAATACGGATTTAGGGAGCAGCGGCGCGGGAGGGGGCCTCCACCGAAAATGGCCAGCTCTCGGGGTTATCGAGAGATAGCGTCCTACTGCACCCCCGCATCTTCAATTAAGAAACGCCAGAGCGGGGCAGTTAGGCCAAAAGTTTGCGTCAGGCGCTTTTGAAAAGAGCGAGCGCCGAGACAAGCAAAGCTCCGATTGCAACCCAGTCGCTCCGGGGAACCGACGCCACCTTTTCCCGCAAGGATTTTTTGCGTCGGCTAGCCCTAATATGCTGAGCCCGGCTGGCGCCTCCGCCGTTCATCATGAATGCTCGCTCCCCTAGAGTAGACCAGTTTTTGCCCCATCCTCGCGCTTCCATTTCGCTTGCTGCTAGGTGAGCCCAGCTTTGAGGACACTCTGGAAACTTTAGGACATGAATGGTTAGGATGTTAGTCGGCACAACCTCACTCCCGGTTTGCCGGTCGGCGATCTCTAGGATCAGGTTGTCGAGATAATCATCGAAGCCGGTATCCATCAATTCGACCCTTAGTAAAGTGGCTGGCTGAGGGCACTTCCAGTGCTACTGCCGACCGTAATGCCATAGGAATAGCTCCCCTGGGCTTTGTTTTGAACGATATAATTGCCACTAGATGTTCGCTCAAACGAGAGTTCCCCCATTGAGGGGCAACTCGCTATGTCAGCCTTCTTTCGCGCGGCGCAAAGCTTAATGCTCTCGCCAGCACCTTCGAAAAAAACGGCGGTTCCGTTGTAACCAAAAACAGGTGCGGCCAAAGCGACCGAGTTCTTCCTTTCGAGCAAATCGCTATCTGACTTGTAGCAGGCTGCTATCAACAGACACGACACCCACACGAATGTCATTTTCCGCATCAGGTTCTCGTTCGACATCGACCCCTCCCAATCACGCTATAAACCAATCACGCTATAACATTTCGCCTGGGGCCATAACGCCCGTTATGCAACCAACCGCCTTCACTCTGGTAGCCATCTACTCGGCCTCTATTTAGACATGGCCAGTCACTTTGTCAGCGCTCGCCCCTTTCCGTGTCTCGACGAGATTGAACAGGCTTCCTCCGCCCAAGGCCAGGCCGGTTCGGGCAGCGAGACGCTCCGGTAGAGCACTTGCGGCACGGTCATGGGTTTGCCTTCATTATTGAGCATCGCGCGCCCCTTCGCTGCTATTCTTGCACCAGCCGCTCAATGGCGTTCAAGTATTGCACCGCATCAATCGCCTCTGCCGAATAGCCGCCATGCTTGGGGCATTCTGATTGCCCTTAGGTGCTCCGAGATTAGTCTCGCCGTGCATTCGGCACCGCTTCCGGCCCTTCACGGCTGACGATTGTAGGGCCGGTTTTTGCGGAACGGTAGCAACGCCGGTATGCTTGGCGCTGAATGGTTAGCGGACGGGTATCACGCCGCTAAGGTCGCCCACCTTTTCTATCTTTTCGTGAGCCCCTTAGCCTAGGCGTAACAATGCTTTAAGTTTTCCTTGGCTACCCGCCAAAGCCGAAGGGAATCAGCATCATGGCGGCAGAGTTGAAGTTCGAACAGGCGGATTGGGAAGGCAATTACCAAGCGCTACTTAATGACTTGAACCAGCTTTACCGCTGGAACCACGGTCAGCCGCTCGGCACCCCCGTAGTCGTCACCTTTCGCTTCGCAGACAGCTATCCTGCGTATCGCGACGACCTCCCTGATCCGGAGACGAATTTTCGTGCATTCACGGAGGAACATCGGGCTATAGCGGTCGATGTAATGCGCGAGCTCGAGCAGGTCATCAACGTTCGCTTTGTCGAAGATTTGACGAGCTCAGAAGAGCAGGTGGACTTGATGATCTCCGGCACCATTTTTGCCGGGGGTTCTGGAAACTTTCCTTATCCAGATTGGCCTTTCGCAGGCGATATAGCGATTGGCATCGGCCCCGCGGACGGCTCGCGGCTTTCTGTGTCCGGTTATGACGTCGTCGGTGATAAAAGCTATGCCGGGTTCCGCGAAATTTTTATTCACGAGCTCGGCCATTCGATGGGGCTCTGGCACCCTCGTAACTATACAAGTCCAGACGGAAATTTCGATGGAAGCAGCGACGGATATACCGTAGCAATCGACTTAGGTATGGAAAACAATCTCTATACCGTCATGTCGTATTTTGCGCCCCAGGATGTGGGTTTTCATAACCAGTGGGTGCGCACCCTCATGCCGCTCGACATTATGGCGCTCCAGTACCTGTATGGAGTCAATCAAACGGCCACTGCGGGTGACGATGTACACAGCTACTCG
>JAHJPT010000098.1 GCA_018819685.1 Alphaproteobacteria bacterium | reverse complement strand
GACGCGGCGCCGGGGCAGTACATGCTCTATTCGAGCGGCACCACCGGCCGGCCCAAGGGTGTGCGCCCGCGCCCGCCGGAAACCGACGATATCCAGGAAGTCTCGCCGCTGGTGGGGCTGGCGGTGATGGGCGCAGGGATGCCCGCCGACGGGTCGATGGTCTATCTCTCGCCCGCGCCGCTCTATCACGCCGCGCCGCTGGGCTGGTGCAGCACCGCGCATCGACTGGGCGGGACCATCGTGGTGATGGAGCGGTTCGATCCCGAGCTCGCGCTGGCAACGATCGAGAAATACCGCGTCACCGACAGCCAGTGGGTGCCCACCCATTTCGTCCGGATGCTCAAGCTCGACCCGGCGCAGCGCGAGAAATACGACCTTTCCAGCCACCGGCGCGCGCTCCACGCGGCGGCGCCCTGCCCGGTGCCCGTCAAGCAGGCGATGATCGAATGGTGGGGCCCGATCGTGAACGAGTATTACGCCGGGTCCGAGGGGATCGGCATGACGCTGGTCAAGTCGGAGGACTGGCTCACCCATCCCGGCACCGTTGGCAGAGCGATCCACGGCACGCTGCATGTCTGCGGACCCGATGGCGAGGAATTGCCTCCCGGGCAGGACGGGCTGATCTATTTCGAGAACGCGATCCTGCCGACCTATCACAACGATCCCGACAAGACCGCCGAGGCGATGCATCCCAAGGGGTGGATGACGCTGGGCGATATCGGCCATGTCGACGAGGAGGGTTTCCTCTATCTCACCGATCGGCAGAGCCACATGATCATCTCGGGCGGGGTCAACATCTACCCGCAAGAGATCGAGAACCTGCTGATCAGCCATGACAAGGTGATGGATGCCGCGGTGATCGGCGCGCCCGATCCCGATTTCGGTGAGCAGGTCGTGGCGGTGGTCCAGCCGGTCGACATGGCGGAAGCGGGGGCAGCGCTGGAAGAGGAACTGCGCGCCTATCTCGCGCCCAGGCTGGCGCGCATCAAGCTGCCCAAGCTGTTCGACTTCCGCCCCGAACTGCCGCGCGAGGCGAATGGCAAATTGTACAAGCGCGAGCTGCGCGACGAATACGCCGCCAAAGCCGAGGTCGCGGCGTGACCGCGTCGGGCACAGCCGCTCCGGTGCTGTCCCCCGAACAGGGCCGCGCGGTGATCGATCCCGCGAGCTATGCGCAATGGGACGGGCTGCTCGACCTGTTCGATCGCTTGCGCGAAGAGGCGCCGGTCGCCCGCGTCGAAGCGCCCGATGGCATCCACCCGCCGTTCTGGCTGGTCACGCGTTACTACGACGTGATGCGGATCTCGAAAGACAATGCGACCTTCCTCAACAATCCGCAGACGGTGGTGTTCTCGCTGACAGAGGGGATCGAATTCGCCAAATCGCTGACCGGCGGCAGCCCGCATCTGGTCGCCAGCCTCGTCACCTTCGATGCGCCGATCCACATGAAATACCGCAAGCTCACGCAGGAATGGTTCATGCCCAAGAACCTGCGCGGGGTGGAGGACGAGATCCGCACCCTGGCGCAGGCGACGGTTCAGCGGCTGGTCGATGCGGGTGGGGATGAAGGGGCCGGGGAAACCAAGGTCGTGGACTTCGTCAAGCTCGTCTCGGCGCCCTATCCGCTGCATGTCGTGATGCAGATCCTGGGCGTGCCCGAGGAAGACGAGGCGCGGATGCTGATGCTCACCCAGCAGATGTTCGGCGGTCAGGACGAGGAACTCAGCGGCTCGGGCATGGCGGCGATGACGCCCGACCAGATCACCCAGCTGGTCGCGGGTGCGGTCAAGGATTTCGAGGCCTATTTCGCCCGCCTCACCGCCGAGAAGCGCGCCCATCCGACCGGCGATGTCGCGAGCACCATCGCCAACGCCACGGTCGACGGCGAACCGCTCAACGACCGCGACATGATGGGCTATTACATCATCCTCGCCGCCGCAGGGCACGATACCACCAGCGCGAGCACGGCGGGGGCGATGCTGGCGCTGGCGCGCGATCCGGAGCAGTTCGCGCGGGTCAGGGCCGACCGCTCGCTGCTGCCCGGCATCGTCGAGGAAGCGATCCGCTGGACCAGCCCGGTTCAGCATTTCATGCGCAGCGCGGCAGAGGATACCGAGGTCGGCGGGCAGAAAATCGCAAAGGGGGACTGGCTGATGATCAACTACGTCGCCGCCAATCACGACCCGGCGCAATTCGAGAACCCGCGCCGCTTCGATGCCTCGCGCCACCCCAACCGCCACCTCGCTTTCGGCGCGGGCGCGCACCAGTGCCTGGGCCTGCATCTGGCGCGGCTCGAGATGCGGATCCTGTTCGAGGCGCTGCTCGACCGGATCGAGAGCGTCGAACTGGCGGGCAAACCGGCGCGCGCCAAATCGACCTTCGTCGGCGGTCTCAAGACGCTCCCGCTGCGCTTCGTCGCGCACTGATTCGCATCCCGATTCGTTCAGGCCCGCCTTCAGCCGTGTGAACAAAAGAGGGTTTGGTTGATGAAACACATCCCCCTTCGCCGGTCGAGGGCGACTACCGCCGCTGGCATGCCGTTTTCGCGATGTGAAAGAGCCGATGCGAAGCTAGCAAATCGCAAACGTGTAGGAAAATGCGCAGTTCGCCGGAGCGACGCACCGGGCCCGGATCAAGTCCGGTCCGACGATTTTATCACGTCCGGGGCAACGAAATATCGACCGAACTCACCTTCCCGTCGCCCCGGACTGAATCGGGGGCGGTGCTTGCCTTGCCGCTATCCCAGCAACCGCTCCGCGATCGCGCGCACATCCGCGCCCATGTCCTCGCGTTCCAGCGCCAGCGCCAGCGTCGCTTCGACGAAACCCAGCTTGTTGCCGCAGTCGAAGCGGCGGCCCGCGAAGGTGACCGCGTGGAAGGGCTGCTGGCCGATCATCCGCGCCATCGCGTCGGTCAGCTGGATCTCGCCGCCCGCGCCCTTGCCTTGGGTTTCGAGCACCCGCATCACCTCGGGCTGGAGGATGTAGCGGCCCGAGACGATCTTGTTCGATGGCGCCTCGGCCACCGGCGGTTTCTCGACCAGCCCGCGCACCTCGGTGAGATTGTCGCGCGCTTCGCCCGGATCGATCACGCCGTAGCTCGAGACCTGCTCGCGCGGCACCTCGAGCACCGAGATCAGATTGCCGCCCACTTCGCCATAGGCCTCGACCATCTGCTTCATGCAACCGGTGCCGCCGCCCGCCTGCGCCACCATCAGCTCGTCGGGGAGGAAGACCGCGAAGGGTTCGTCGCCGACCACAGCGCGCGCGCACCAGATCGCATGGCCCAGCCCAAGCGGGACCTGCTGGCGCACCGCGATGATGTCGCCCGGCGTGGCGCTGGAGGCATCGAGGACGGACATGTCCTTGTCGCGCTCGCGCATGGTCGCCTCGAGCTCGAAGGCGATATCGAAATGATCGACGATCGCGGTCTTGCCGCGCCCGGTGACGAAGATCATCTGCTCGATCCCCGCCTCGCGCGCCTCGTCCACCGCATATTGGATCAGCGGGCGATCGACGATCGGGAGCAGTTCCTTGGGGACCGCCTTGGTGGCGGGGAGGAAGCGGGTGCCCAGACCGGCGACGGGGAAGACGGCTTTTCGGATCGGTTGATGCTGGCTCATGGCGGGGAGCGTTACGGTGCGCCGCGCGCGGGCGTCAAGCAACATGGATCAAGCTGCGCCGCACGGGATCGGCGCCGTATCTGCGCGCTGTTTGCGTGACCGCGCAAAGCCGCTAATGCGGCGCGATGGACAAACTCATCATCACCGGCGGCAACCGCCTCGAAGGCACGCTGCCGATCTCCGGCGCCAAGAATTCCGCCCTGACCCTGCTTCCCTGCGCGCTGCTGACCGACGAGCCGGTGACCTTGCGCAACCTGCCGCGGCTCGCCGATATCGACGGCTTCCAGCACCTGATGACGCAGTTCGGCGTGTCGCATTCGATCGCCGGCAAGCGGCCCGAGGATTTCGGCCGCGTGGTCACGCTGGAGGCGACGCGGATCACCTCCACCGTCGCGCCCTACGATCTGGTGCGCAAGATGCGCGCCTCGGTGCTGGTGCTGGGGCCGCTGCTGGCGCGCGCGGGCGAGGCGACGGTGTCGCTGCCCGGCGGCTGCGCGATCGGCAACCGTCCGATCAACCTCCACCTCGACGCGCTCGAGGCGCTGGGGGCGCAGATCGAGGTGGCGCAGGGCTATGTGAAGGCCAACGCCCCCGATGGCGGGCTGCCCGGCGGCGATTTCGACTTTCCGCTGGTCTCGGTCGGGGCGACCGAGAACGCGCTGATGACCGCGGTGCTGTGCAACGGCACCAGCCGGATCGGCAATGCCGCGCGCGAGCCCGAGATCGTCGATCTGTGCAATCTGCTGGTGGCGATGGGCGCGGAGATCGAGGGGATCGGCTCCTCCGACCTGACCGTGCACGGCGTCAAGCGATTGAACGGCGCGACCTACAAGGTGATGCCCGACCGGATCGAGGCGGGTTCCTATGCCTGCGCGGCGGCGATCACCGGGGGCAATGTGCTGCTCGAGGGCGCCAAGGCGGACGACATGCTCGCCACCAATCACGCGCTGCGCAATATCGGCGTCGCGGTGACCGAGGAGAAGGGCGGCTTGCGGATCTGCGCCGACGGGCCGCTCAAGCCCACCAATCTCTCGACCGCACCGTTCCCCGGGCTCGCCACCGACATGCAGGCGCAATTCATGAGCCTGTTGTGCCGCGCCGAAGGCACCAGCGTGCTGACCGAAACGATCTTCGAGAACCGCTACATGCATGTGCCCGAACTCAGGCGGATGGGCGCAGATATCGAGGTGTCGGGACGGACCGCGATCGTTCGCGGGGTCGAGCGGCTGACCGGTGCCGAGGTGATGGCGACCGATCTGCGCGCCTCGATGAGCCTGGTCATCGCAGGCCTCGCCGCCGAGGGCGAGACGCAGGTGCGGCGGATCTACCATCTCGACCGCGGTTACGAGCGGCTGGAGGAGAAGCTGTCGCTGGTCGGCGCGCAAATCGAACGCGTCGGCGACGAATAGCGCTCTAGGGCCGGACCTTTTGCACTGTTCCCGCGTTGATCGGGGCAAGAACAGCAAAGGACGAAACCCATGTTACTCAAGCTCGCAGCACTCGGAGCCGTCGGTTACGCCGGCTACAAATATTACGAGAAGAACCGCGTCGACGAGAACGGCGTCGCTTTCGCCAAGGGTCAGCCCGACGGCCGGGTCCGCGATTCCGGCCCGCGCGCCACCCCCACCGGCGAGAAGAACTGGTCGAAGACCGACGAGGAAATCGACGAGTCCTTCCCCGCGAGCGATCCGCCCGCGAATTACTGATCCTTTATGGTGACGACGAGAGGGCGTCGGGAGCGATCCCGGCGCCTTTTTCGTGCGTCGCCTGCAGGCGCGCGACCAGCCAGATCCGGATCGCGCTCGCCAGACCCGGCGGACTCGCGCTGGCGATCCGTTCGGCGTCGATCCGCGCCACCAGCGTGCTCAGCGGCAGGCCTTCTTCCGCGGCGGCGGCGTGGAGCAGGTCCCAGAACAGCGGCTCGAGGCTGATCGAGGTGCGATGTCCCTGAATGCTGAGCGAATGCTTGACCGGCGGATGATAGGGCGCGGCCATCAGCACAGGGCCATCAATCCCGATCCGGGCCGAGCATAGCCTCGGGTCGGACGATCCGGTCGTAATCCTCGCCCGAGACATGCCCGCTGGCGACCGCCGCCTCGCGCAAAGTCGTGCCTTCCTTGTGCGCGGTCTTGGCGATGGCGGAGGCGTTGTCGTAGCCGATAGTGGGCGCCAGCGCGGTCACCAGCATCAGCGAATTGGCGACCCCGCGGGCGATATTGTCCTCGCGCGGCTCGAGCCCCTCGAGCAGGTTGGCGGTGAAACTGCGCGCACCGTCGCCCAGCAGCCGGACCGATTGCAGGAAGGCATAGCCCATCACCGGGCGATAGGTGTTGAGCTCGAACTGGCCCTGGCTGCCCGCGAATGTCAGCGTGGCGTGATTGCCGAACACCTGCGCGCACAATTGCGTCAGCGCCTCGCACTGGGTAGGGTTGACCTTGCCCGGCATGATTGAGGAGCCCGGTTCGTTCTCGGGCAGCGCCAGCTCGCCCAGTCCCGAGCGCGGGCCCGAGCCCAGCAGGCGGATGTCGTTGGCGATCTTGTAGAGCCCGGCCGCGAGCGTGTTGAGCGCGCCGTGGGCGAACAGCAGCGCATCCTGCGCGGCCAGCGCCTCGAACTTGTTGGCCGCGGTGACGAAGGGCAGCCCGGTCGCCTGCGCGATCTCGGCGGCCACCGCCTTGCCGAAGCCAGCCGGCGCATTGAGCCCGGTGCCGACCGCGGTGCCGCCCTGCGCCAGTTCATGGAGCCCGGGAAGCGCCGCCTCGATCCGCTCGATCCCCAGCGCGACCTGCCGCGCATAGCCCGAGAACTCGTCGCCCAGTGTCAGCGGGGTGGCGTCCTGCGTATGTGTCCGCCCGATCTTGACGATGCCCGACCAGGCGCCGGCCTTCTCTTCCAGCGTGTCGCGCAGATCCACCAGGGCGGGCAGCAGCGCGCCGGTCACCTCGCAGGCTGCGGCGATCTGAATCGCGCTGGGCACGGTGTCGTTGGACGACTGGCTCATGTTGACGTGATCGTTGGGATGGACCGGGCTCTTGGTGCCGAGCGCGCCGCCCAGCGCCAGATTGGCGCGATTGGCGATCACCTCGTTGGCGTTCATATTGCTCTGCGTACCCGAGCCGGTCTGCCACACCACCAGCGGGAAATGCTCGTCCAATTCGCCGCGCGCGACTTCCTCGGCGGCGTTGGCGATGGCATCGGCCAGCTTGCCGTCGAGAAGACCCTGCGCCGCGTTGACCCGCGCCGCCGCGGCTTTGATCGTCCCCAGCGCATGGATCATCGGCAACGGAATGCGTTCGCCACCGATGCGGAAGTTCTCCAGACTGCGCTGCGTCTGCGCGCCCCAGAGCCTGTCGGCGGGGACGGCGATTTCGCCGAAGGCGTCGGTCTCGATACGGGTGCTGGTCATGGACGGGCCATAGCCGCGCGGGTGCGGGCTCCGCAATCGCTGCAGCGTTGCCAATGCCGCGTGTCGGACCTAGCTGGCCCCTGCGAGGCCACGTCCTCCCCCATGACGGGCACAGGTCCGGGACGGCGCGGCTGCTTTCTGAAGGAGGTCGAATGGCCTGGATTGCCTTGTTCGTCGCCGGTCTGTTCGAGATCGTCTGGGCGTTCGCGATGAAACAGTCGGCGGGGTTCACCCGGCTATGGCCCTCGGTGCTGACTGTGGGGCTCTCCCAGGGCGTCCCGCTTTCGCTAAGCCTGCCGCGACCCGCAATGACGGGACGAGGCTATGCGTCTGCAGCCGGACGCCATTCACGGTTCGTCACGGTTCGACCGCTGCGGCCTCCAGCCTCGCCCATAGGCTCCATAGCCGCG
>JAHJPT010000097.1 GCA_018819685.1 Alphaproteobacteria bacterium | reverse complement strand
CGTTGGCCGATGTCAGCGTCCCTAAAACCAAGTTTCCGTGGGTCGCCGCCAGCGTCATCGGTCCACCCGAATTGCCGACGTCGAGGTCGGTCGCAACGCCGCTGATCGCCATCACCCCGCCCGACCTGGCCGTGCCGATGTCTGCCGCTCCGGTCGCCACCACATCGATGCCGTCGGCGGAATCGAGCATTGCTGCGCTGAACGCTCCGGACCGCACGATGATATCCTCGCTCACGGTGCTCGCGCTGGTGATCGTGATCGCGCCGGGCGCGGTCAGCTCGACATTGTCGTTGCCGCCGCCGCCGCGATTGCCCGTCGCGCTGACCGTTCCGCCGGTGATCGTCGTGCCCGCCGTCAAGCGCACTTCCGCGCCGGTCGCGCTGGTAAACGCTATCGCGCCATCGGCGATGGCGGCAAGGTCGCTCCCCGCCGTTGCAGTGGTAAAGTTCACGTTCTGGCTGGCGTTGAGCGCCATCGTGCTGCCTGCGGTCAGCGTGCCCGCGGTCAGCGCACCTGCGCTCGCAATCAACGCCATCGCCGTGCCCGCCGTACCGGAGTCGAGATCGGTCGTCGCGCCTCTGAGCGTCATGCTGGTGTCCGACTGCGCGGTGCCGATGTCGATCGCACCGGTGGCCAGCACGTTGATGTCGTCCGCCGAATCCAGCATCATCGCGGTGAAGGATCCGCTCTCGACGATGATGTCTTCGCTCGCCGTGGTCGCACTGGGGATGGTGATCGCGCCCGGTGCCCTCAGTTCCACATCGTCGTTGCCGCCGCCACCGCGATTGCCGGTCGCACGGATCGCACCGCCGGTGATCGAGGTGCCCGGCGCCAGCCTGACCTCGGCCCCGGTCACGTCGCCCACATTGAGCGCACCGGCGGCGGTGATCGCGACATCATTGCCGGCAAGCACATTTCCGGTGCGAATATCGCCATTGGACGTGGCAAGGCTGACCAGCAGATCGGCACCGAGATTGCCGGCAAAGATGCTGTCTGCGTTGGCCGTCGTCGTGATGCTGTCGCCCGCATAGAGATCAACATTGGCGATCCGGCGCGGATTGAAGGCGGCGGTGCCCAGCGATATGCTGCGGGTCGCGAAGCCCTGAAGACGCGATCGGATGTCGAGCGACTGGAAGGCGATGCTGCCCGCCGCAGCGCCATTGTCGATCGGGGTACCGGCAACCTGCGTATAATCGGTGATCTGGGGGGGCCTGCGCCCCGAGGACAGGTAGATCACGCCGTTCTCGATCGAGGCATTGGCGGCATCGTCGAAGCCGATCGTGCCACCAAGCAGCATCTGCGTGGCCGCGCCCTCGGCTGCGGCGACGAGGTAGATGCGGTGGCGATCGGCCGCGCCCGTACTGGACGGGCCACCGGTGTCGCCGCTATGGGTGATGGCGTCGGCCTGATTGGTGCCGGTGGTGACGACGATATCGAACAATCCCTGATCGACCCGGATCGAGCCCGCGCGCATCGCCACATAGGCCGCCGAGCCATTCACGTCGGTGAGCCCGCCATGACTGACCCGAGGCGCAACCAGCCCGACCCAGCTGCCTTCCGCGCTTGCCTGGATTGCGGACCCTGGCTGAGTGGTCACCGCCGATGCCGGATCGACGGCCCCGGTGAAGCGGATCGTGCCATCGGGTTCGACCCAGGTGCCTGCGTTCGCGTTCGTGCCCACGGTCAGCGTCGTGAGGACAAGGTTGCCGACATCGAACGCGGCGCCAGATCCGACGATGATGCCGCCGCTGCTCTGAAAGGCAACCGTTCCACCCCGCGAAAGAGCCCCGGCCGAGTCGCGCAGCTGGCTCACCACCCGCCCGTCGAAACGCGACGGGACGGACACCAATATCCTGTTCAACACGGCGAAATTGGCAGTGTTGATCCCGTTTTGATAGGTGGCGACATTTCCCGCGGGGAGGAAGATGAAGGGATTGGTGGGCGTCGACGGGGACCGCCAGTCGATGATCGCCTGCGGCGTTTCGACGGTGATCGTGGTTGTTCCCGGACCATTCGCGAAGGTCGCGTTGCCGCCGACGACGGCGGGTGTTGCGTTATAGGCCTGCGCCCGCGCCGGGGTGGGATCGACCGTCGCGCTCGCGGTCGCAAAGGCGCTCAGGCCCATGCCCAGGAAAAGGCGATGGCGGGCGCGAGCGCGCCGGTTTCGGACAGGCGTCATTGAAGCCTCCATGGCCACAAACGGGTGGTGATCGACAGCAGTCCGCGCAACGGGCGACCGGTTTGAAAAAGGGTGCGATCGAGCGGCGCAGCGACAACAAATTCGAGCCGGAGCCGGTCGCCATAACCGAGGCGCACG
>JAHJPT010000096.1 GCA_018819685.1 Alphaproteobacteria bacterium | reverse complement strand
GCGACGAATGCGTCGAACTGTGCAACGACATCATCCGCGAAGAGACCAAGGCCGGCATCGCCGGGCGCAAGGAAGGGGATATCCCCGCTCCTTCGGAGATCTTCGCGACGCTGAACGATTACGTCATCGGCCAGGACCGCGCCAAGCGCGTGCTCTCGGTTGCGGTGCACAATCACTACAAGCGCCTCAAGCATGCCGGAAAAGCGGGCGATGTCGAGTTGGCCAAGTCGAACATCCTGCTGGTCGGGCCGACGGGCTGCGGCAAGACGCTGCTGGCGCAGACGCTGGCGCGCACTTTCGACGTGCCCTTCACTATGGCCGATGCCACTACGCTGACCGAAGCGGGTTACGTGGGCGAGGACGTCGAGAACATCATCCTCAAGCTGCTCCAGGCTTCCGACTACAATGTCGAGAAGGCGCAGCACGGCATCGTCTACATCGACGAGATCGATAAGATCACCCGCAAGGCGGAAAATCCCTCGATCACCCGCGATGTCTCGGGCGAGGGCGTCCAGCAGGCGCTGCTCAAGCTGATGGAAGGCACCACCGCCAGCGTTCCGCCGCAGGGCGGGCGCAAGCATCCGCAGCAGGAATTCCTTCAGGTCGACACGACCAACATCCTGTTCATCTGCGGCGGCGCCTTCTCGGGCCTGGAAAAGATCATCGGCGACCGTTTGCAGAAGCGCAGCATCGGCTTCGGCGCGCATGTCGCCGATCCGGATAAGCGCCGCGTGGGCGAATTGCTCGAGAAGAGCGAGCCCGAAGATCTGCTCAAGTTCGGCCTGATCCCCGAATTCGTCGGTCGTCTGCCGGTAATTGCAACGCTGCGCGATCTCGATGTCGACGCGCTGGTGACGATCCTGACCGAGCCGAAGAATGCGCTGATCAAGCAATACGCCAAGATGTTCGAGCTCGAGGACGTGGAGCTTACCTTCACCGACGAAGCGCTCAAGGCGATCGCCGACCGCGCCATCGCCCGCAAGACCGGCGCCCGCGGACTGCGCTCGATCGTCGAAGGGATCCTGCTCGACACGATGTTCGACCTGCCCGACATGGACGGGATCACCGAGATCGTGGTCGACAAGGATGTGGTCGAGGGTCGCAAGGATCCGGTCCGGGTTCACGGCGGCAAGAAGGACAAGGAAGAAGCGGCCTGACGATGGCGGCATGGCTACCCCTCTGGGTCGCCATGCCGTTCGTCGGACTGCTGCTTCTGTCCGGTCTCTGGGCCGGCCGTCGCTACGCACGGTTCGAGCAGCTTCCCGGGCATTACGACATAGCGGGCAATCCCACTCGCATGGCTCCGCGCCGGACGATGGTGTGGATGCTGCCGATGCTCTTTTCGCTCGTATTGCTAACCATCGCGACATTCACCGCTTTGATCCCGCGCGAGATGCAAAATGGCGAACCGGCGATCGGTGCCTTGTTTGGCGGGGTCAGCTTGGTCGCAGCGCAGATGTTCGTCCTATGGCTGACCGAACGGTGGGCCCGCCGCCAGCCGTAGCCGCGGCGCACACCCTCAACATCCGCCCGGACAATCCTCGCGGCTGATCTCCACCTGCACGGTCGTATGGCCGATGCGGTGGTGGTGTTCGAGTTCTTCGGCGATTTCCCGCAAGAACGCGTCGCCCGGATGGCCGCCGGGCATTACCAGATGCGCGGTCAGCGCGGTCTCGGTGGTGCTCATCGGCCAGATGTGCAGATCGTGGACCGCCTCGACCCCGGGGAGCCCTGTCAGATAGCCGCGCACCGCGCCTTCCGAAATCCCCCGCGGCACCGCCAGCAGGCTCATTTTCACGCTGTCCTTGAGCAGGCCCCACGTGCCCCAGGCGATCACCAGCACAATCAAGAGGCTCACGGCCGGATCGATCCACACCGCCCCGGTCCACAAGATCGCCACGCCGGCGATCACCACGCCCAGGCTCACCAACGCATCGGCGGCCATGTGGAGGAAGGCGCCGCGGATGTTGAGGTCGTTCTCCCGGCCGCGCAGGAACAGCAGCGCGGTGCCGGTGTTGATCGCGATCCCGATACCCGCGACCACCACCATTGTCATCCCTTCGACGGGAGCCGGTTCGGCCATGCGGGCGATCGTCTCGTAGAGGATCGCGCCCACCGCGATCAGCAGCAGCGCCGCATTGGCCAGCGCGGCGAGGATGGTGGAGCTCTTGTAGCCATAGGTGAATCGGTCGGTGGGGGGACGCTTGGCCGCCACGCTCGCCGCCCAGGCGAGCATCAGCGCGAGCACGTCCGAGAGGTTGTGACCGGCATCCGCGATCAGCGCCATCGACCCCGACAGCCAGCCATAGGTCGCCTCGATCGCGACGAAAGCCGTGTTGAGGACGATGCCGATGAGGAAGGCGTTGCCGAAATCGGCAGGCGCGTGGCTGTGCCCATGTCCAGCCTCGTGCTGGTGGCTGTGCGAGTGACCGGCGCTCATGGGAGTTACTGGTAGACGCAGGCGTCGAGCGCGTCACGTCCGACCACGCCGATCCGGGCGGAGATGGTGTTGCCGTGGCGGCGCAGCCAGCCCGCGGGGTTGACCACCGATCGCTCTTTGGGCTGCGGCAGCGCCGCCGCCATTCGCGCCGCTTCCAGCTGCGAGAGATTGGCCGCCGATTTGGCGAAATAGCGCTGGGCGCCGGCCTCGGCACCATAGGTGCCGATCCCGGTTTCGGCGACGTTGAGATAGACCTCCATGATCCGCCGCTTGCCCCAGATCTGTTCGATCAGCAGCGTGAACCAGGCCTCCGCCGCCTTGCGGGCATAGCCGCCGCCCTGCCACAGGAACACGTTCTTGGCGGTCTGCTGGCTGATGGTCGAGCCGCCGCGGATCCGGCCACCTTCCGCATTCCTGCGGATCGCGGTC
>JAHJPT010000095.1 GCA_018819685.1 Alphaproteobacteria bacterium | reverse complement strand
CTCGAGCGTATGACGACGATCGATATTGAGGAGCCGCCGCCCCCGCCGGAGCCGGAGGAAGAGCCCCCGCCCCCCGAACCGCAGCCCGATACGGCACCGCCGCCGCCGGTCGCCCCGCCGCCGCCGATGAATATCTCGACGCGGCCGCCGGACATCCGGACCCAGGTCACGATTCCGCCGCCCGCTCCGCCGGCGGTCCGGATTCCGCCGCCCGCTCCGATCGCGCCGCCCCGGGCTGCACCGCCGCCCCCGCCCCCGCCGCCGCCGCCTTCGCAGGCACGTCCGGCTTCGCGGCGGAATGCCAACAGCTGGGTCGGCCGTATCCAGGGCGACTATCCTTCGCGTGCCGTTCGTCAGAACGAGGAAGGCACGGTCACGATGCGGATCACAGTCGGAACCGATGGGCGAGTGTCAGCCTGCTCGGTGACCGGGAGTTCGGGTTCCAGCGCGCTCGACGATGCGGCGTGTCGCGGAATGCAGCGCTATGCGCGGTACGAGCCCGCCCTCAATGCGGCGGGCAATCCGATCTCGACGACCTTGTCCGAAGCGATCCGTTACGAACTGCCGGAATAACCGGCAAACCAAACCTCATTTGACCTTTATTCAAAAGGACCACTCGCTATGATTACTCAAATTCTTGCCGTCGCGGGCGAAGCGGCACCGCAGAACCAGTTCGGTTTCATGGAAGCCATGGAACAGGGCGGCGTGATCGCCTGGTCGATCTTCGGCGTGCTCGTCATCATGTCGGTCGGCTCGTTCTACATCCTGTTCACCAAGCTGTTCGAACAGCGCAAGATCATGAGCCAGTTCAAGGACGTCCAGGGACCCTTCTGGAAGACCAGCAGCCTGCGCGAAGGCGCCGGCAAGCTCGAGAAGAACAGCGCCTGGCGTCAGCTGGTCGACGACACGATCCAGGCCGACGAGCAGCATGGCAAGATGGGCGACAGCCTCGAAGCGCATGAGTGGCTGCACGGCTCGCTGGCGCGTTCGGAAGCCTATGTGAACGCCCGCCTGGCCGGCGGTCTGCCGTTCCTCGCTTCGGTCGGCGCCACCGCTCCGTTCATCGGCCTGCTGGGTACGGTTATCGGCATCTATCGCGCGCTGATCAACATCGGCCTCGCCGGTTCGGCCTCGATCGACAAGGTCGCCGGTCCGGTCGGTGAAGCCCTGATCATGACCGCCATCGGCCTGCTGGTCGCGGTTCCCGCGGTGCTTGCCTACAACTGGCTGCAGAGCCGCAACCGTCGCATCGCCGAGCACCTCTCGGCGTTCTCGACCGATCTGCTGGCCTACGTCAATTCCAAGGGCACGGTGAAGCCGAACACGATGACGTCGACCTCGACGACCACGGCCGGCAAGGCGGCTGCGGCTCCGGCCGCTCGCCCCGCGGCGACGACCACCACGACGGGCGCCAAGCCGCTCGCCGGCGGAACGACCTCGACCACCACGACCACGACCAAGAAGTAAGGCGGTTTCGGGTCGGGCGCGCCGCGTCCGACCCGACCCTTCTTCACCATCACGCAAATCAAGCTACGGACAGGATAGGCCATGGCGGTTCAGGTAGGCGGCGGCACCGAAACGCCGATGTCGGACATCAATACGACCCCTCTGGTGGACGTGATGCTCGTGCTGCTCATCATCTTTCTCATCGCGGTTCCGGTCGCGATCCAGACGATCGAGAAGCTGCGCATCCCGGTCTTCGAATCGGTCGAATCGGCCGATAAGGTCGAAAACCTGCTGCTGACGGTCAGCACGACCGATCAGAGCGGTTTGAGCGCCGGCGAACCCGGATTCCAGGGTGCCTCGCGCGACGGCCAGTGCCGGGTGTATTTCAACAACATCACCCCGGTTTCGTCCGAGGAACTCTACGATCGCGCCTTCGAGCGGCTCGACAACATCGTGCAGCGCGCCGGTGGGCCCGAAGCGATCATGCAGGATCCCGAGCTCATCCCGCAGGTGCACATCCGCGGCGACGTCAACGCCCCGTGGTCGTGTGTCGCCGGTGCGATCTACAACGTGCAGGCAGCCGGTTATCCGACGGTCGGCTTCATTTCCAACCCAGTCGACCCGAACGGCTAAGCCGCCGCTCGCGCTGGGACTTCAGGAGTAAACAATCATGGCAATGTCTGGCGGCAAGGACGATGGCGCGCCGATGCTCGAGATGAACATGACGCCGTTGATCGACGTCCTGCTCGTTCTCCTCATCATGTTCATCATCACCATCCCGGTTGCGACGCATTCGGTCGATATCGATCTGCCGCAGCCCAATCCCAATCCTCCGCCCGAGGATCAGATCGATCCGATCCAGAACAAGATCGTTCTGACCCAGACGGACGAAATTCTGTGGAACGGCGATGTGATCGGCCAGGACGAACTGGTGCGCAATCTCAATCTCACGCGTGAGATCGTCCCCGAGCCCGAACTGCAGTTCGAGCCCGAGGCGCTGGCGAGCTACGAGCTTTCGGCCCGCGTGCTCAACGTCATCAAGGCCAGCGGCGTGACGAAGTTCGGCTTCGTCGGCAATGAACGCTACCGCACCTTCGGTGCCGGCGGAGTGGTCGCGCAGTAACGCGGGTCGCGATAGCAAACACATCGATCAGGGCGGCTTCGGCCGCCCTTTTCTTTGTCTGATGCAGATTGCCGCGCCCGAATAGGCGCTCAGCGGTCGGCGCTGGGCTCCTCGACGCGCATCGCCGCTCCGGCCAGGCTTTCCGCCTCGAGCAGCAATTCATCGTCCACCGAGCCCTGCGGGGTCGCCTCGCGGCCGATCATCACCATCACCGGCACCGCCAGCGGACTGACGCGGTCGAGTTGGACATGGACCAATTGTTCGCCGGCGCGGTCGAGCAGATCGCCCAGCCGCCCGACATCGGTCATCCGCGTGCGCGCATCCGCCCAGGCGGCTTCGAGCAGCACGTGATCGGGTTCGTATTTGCGCAGCACGTCGTAGATCAGGTCGGTCGAGAAGGTGACCTGCTTGCCGGTCTTTCGCTTGCCCGGATGCTGGCGTTCGACCAGCCCGCCGATCACCGCCACTTCGCGAAAGGCGCGCCGCAGCAGGTGCGAGTTCTGCACCCAGTCGATGAATTCGTCCTGGAGGATGTCGGGCGAGAGCAGCGGCGCGGGATCGCCGACCGGCTTCAGTCCCCAGACCGCGAGCGAGTAATCATTGGCGACGAAGCCGCCGGGGGCGAGCCCGAGGTCCTCCATCCGCCGCGTGATCAGCATTCCGAGCGACTGGTTCGCGTTCCAGCCCTCGAAAGTGTAATAGACGCTGTAGAAGCGCTGGCCGTGCGGGAAGCTCTCGACCAGCAATTGCCCCGGCCCGGGCATTTGCGAGCGCCAGTCCTGCACCTCCAGCCATTCGCGGACATCGTCGGGGAAGCGCGCCCAGCCCGCGCGGTCGACCAGCATGCTCCGCACCCGCTCCGCCAGATGCGTCGTCAGCGGCAGCCGCTGGCCGCCATAGCTGGGGATCATCGCCGAGGCTTTCGCGGCCTTCACCAGCACCTCCATGTCCTGCAGCTTGACCACCTCGAGGCTCATGCCCGCAAAGGCGAAGGTGTCGCCGGGCGAGAGCGAGGCGGCGAAACGCTCCTCGACCTTGCCCAGCGTCCGCCCGCCCCGCCCACCGCGCGCGCTGATCCGGACCTCGAGCATTTCGGAATCGATGATAATCCCGGCGTTCATCCGGTGCCGCGCGGCCTGCTCGGGATGGGTCAGCCGCCAGATGCCCTGCGGCGAGCGGGTGATGCGCTTGAACTTGTCGTAGGCCTTGAGCGCATAGCCGCCGGTCGAGACGAAGGTCAGCACCCGCTGCCACACCGTCTCGTCGACCCAGGCGTAGGACAGGCTCGAGCGAACCTCGGCGAGCAGTTCGTCCTCGTGGAACGGGGCGGCGCAGGCGCAGGCCATGACGTGCTGCGCCAGCACGTCGAGCCCGCCGGGGCGGAAATCCTCACCGTCGCGCTGGCCCTGGTCGACCGCCTCCTTGGCCGCGGTCGCCTCGAGGAACTCGAAGCGGTTGCCCGGCACCAGCAGCGCGCGGCTGGGCTGGTCGAGGCGGTGGTTGGCGCGGCCGATCCGCTGGAGCAGCCGCGAGGAGCCCTTGGGCGCGCCCATCTGGACCACGAGGTCGATATCGCCCCAGTCGACCCCGAGATCGAGGCTGGCGGTGCAGACCAGCGCGCGCAGCTCGCCGCGCGCCATCGCCGCCTCGACCTTGCGCCGCGCCTCCTTCGAGAGCGAACCGTGGTGGATCCCGATCGGCAGCGTG
>JAHJPT010000094.1 GCA_018819685.1 Alphaproteobacteria bacterium | reverse complement strand
CTATCAGGCGCTCGAAAAGGTCGGCGGCGTCGCCGAGGAGCTGACCTGGGAGATCTTCCGCGATACGCTGATCGAGCAGGCCGAACAGGGCGTGGATTACTTCACGATCCACGCCGGCGTCCGCCTCGCCTACATTCCGATGGCGGCCAAGCGCGTCACCGGCATCGTCTCGCGCGGCGGTTCGATCATGGCGAAATGGTGCCTGGCGCATCACAAGGAAAGCTTCCTCTACGAGCATTTCGACGAGATCACCGAGATCATGAAGGCGTACGACATCGCCTATTCGCTGGGCGATGGCCTGCGCCCCGGATCGATCGCCGATGCCAATGACGAGGCGCAGTTCAGCGAGCTCTATACGCTGGGCGAACTCACCCACCGCGCGTGGAAATCCGATGTTCAGGTGATGATCGAGGGCCCCGGCCATGTGCCGATGCACAAGATCAAGGAGAACATGGAAAAGCAGCTCGAGGTGTGCGGCGAGGCGCCGTTCTACACATTGGGCCCGCTCGTCACCGACATCGCGCCCGGCTACGACCACATCACCAGCGGCATCGGCGCGGCGCAGATCGGCTGGTACGGCACTGCGATGCTCTGCTACGTCACGCCCAAGGAGCACCTCGGCCTGCCCGACCGCGACGATGTGAAGGTCGGCGTCGTCACCTACAAGCTGGCCGCCCACGCCGCCGATCTCGCCAAGGGTCACCCCGCCGCGCAGGTCCGCGACGATGCGCTCTCCAAGGCGCGCTTCGAGTTCCGCTGGCGCGACCAGTTCAACCTCAGCCTCGACCCGGACACGGCGGAGCAATATCACGACCAGACCCTCCCCGCAGAAGGCGCCAAGACCGCGCATTTCTGCTCGATGTGCGGACCCAAGTTCTGCAGCATGAAGATCAGCCAGGAAGTCCGCGATTTCGCCACCAGGCAGAACAGCGACAGCTATCTCGCCGCCGAGAACATCCGCAGCGAGACCCCGCCCGAAGCGCGCGAGAATGCGGAAGAGGGGATGGAAGAGATGTCGCGCCGCTACAAGGAGAAGGGCGAGCGGCTGTACCTGCCCGAAGACGAGGTGGACGGGGTCGGCCCGGCGACATAGGCTGGCGACCGGACCGGCCGCGACCGGGGCCGTCTGCTACTGGAACAGGGGAGCGCCCATGGCAGGGACCGATGCCGCCACCGATGCCGCCACCAACGAGACCGCCACCGAGACCGCGACCGAGACCGGCGCGATCCTCGACGACCGGCGCGAGCGGCGGCGCCTGCCGCTGGTCGGGCTGGTCCTCTCGGCGCTCTATGTCGCGGGGGTGACGCTCTACCTGTTCGTCCAGGGCCAGAACCCCGCCGACCTCCGGCTCAACGAGCTGGGCGATTTCCTCGGCGGGGTGTCGAGCCCGCTCGCCTTCCTGTGGCTGGTGCTGGGCTTCTTCCAGCAAAGCCGCGAGATCCGGCTGAGCGGCAAGGCGCTGCACCTCCAGGCGAGCGAAATGCGCCGCAGCGTGGACGAACACCGGCGGCTCGCGGGTGGCGCAGAGGAGCGAGGAAAGGGCGAGCGACAAGGCCAGGATTGACCGCGCGCGCGAAAGGGCAGACACGGTTCGCGGGCCGCGCCTCCATGAAAGAGGACGCCTGCCATGTCCGCATACCGTCTGCTGCAAGTGCTGCTCGTCGCCTTCGGGCTGGTGTTCTGCCTCGTCTGGCCGCTCGCCCTGGTCTGGCCCGCAGGCTGGGCCTGGCACGCCGGCGCGCCCTCGGCCTCGCAATATTTCATGATGATCGTCGGGGTCTATGCCACGCTGGGCGTGTTCCTGATCGCCGCCGCGCGCGATCCGCTCGCGCATGCCTCGCTGATCCGGTTCGCCGCCGTGTCGAGCGCGGTCCACGCCGCGATCATGGCGCTCCAGTCGCTCGCCGACCCGATGCACCGCGGCCACCTCTTCGGCGACGTCCCCGCGCTGCTGCTGGTGGCGCTGGCCTTCGCGGTGCTGCTACCGAAGGCGCAGCGCGAGGGGGCGGGGGGAGCGGCGAGGGCGCCAGGCGCGGCTTGATTCGTATCGTGAAAAAGGGAGGAGGCTATCTTTATGATGGTGAGCAGGTTTATCTGACCCTAGCACTTCGCGCCTTCTCACCTTTTCTGTTCAGGAATGCAGATGCTTGATTTAATGGGCTGGAGCCAAGGCAGTGAGAGAGTTGAGGTACTCCGAAAGTGGCTTTCAGAAGAACCATTCGAGTGGGGGCCAGCTATAGCGACGCGAGCGGCTTTCCGGGCAATCCCGTGGCTCTACTGTCAGCCAAACGACGCATGGTTGAAGAACTTCGGTGTGCAGATTTTTCACGCGCTTTTCATTGCATGGTCGACGACGTCCCATCCAGTAAAAGGGCACAAGCATGCGGCCGATTTGTCATCGAATCTTCTATATCCGGCCGCAATGCACCATGCCTCTGAGGCATACTTCGCCTCGGGTATGCGACAGATTGACTATGCGATCATTGCAAAGGCAAAAATCGACAAGGTGGATCACTCTATTCGCGCCTTGGTAGCATTTGAAAACCTTATAAAGGCCAAAGCAAAAGTTGTGCCCGTGAGTGAGGAATTCTTCTGGTCTTCGGTGCAAGAGGATGTTCGCCGTATCTCGCAATTCAGAGATAATAAAGGAGCAAAAAAGCTCCTTCGTTTGGATTTCGTCCCAAATGAGTTCAAAGCCTTGTGGGAAAAATACACCGACGGAGGCATGTCTGCTGCAGTCGAAGGAGACGCATCATTCTCCCTCTGGAAGAATTGGTTGGGAGATGTGGTTCGTTTTCGCCGTCATAACTTCTTTGAGGGGGATGGGAGTGCTGACGCCTCGGTGAAGGACAGGCAAGTTACCTCCAGAATCATCCATACGGTCGATATCGAATTTTGGTCACGAGATGCCTCTGAGATAAATGCTGATATCGAGAGTTGGATCGCATCTGAAACAAAAGGGCTTAGTGTCGACGAGACCGGGCTTGGTCAGGTGCCAGCTCAAAATAGCAATGCAATCTCATTCAGGGCTAACGCTGGCGGCAAGATCGAACTCAGCGAACTTCGTCACTTGGATGTGCCCAGTTCCGATCAAGAAACCCTTGATCGCTATGATGAATGTATAAGCAACGCAAGGGAGATTCACGCGCGGTGCCAGGGAAGTAATTCCGCTCGGAGGCTGGTAAATTTAATTGAAAGATATTTATCGGCTGCAGGAGAAGAAATATCTGATCTGAGGTCGAGCTTGTTCGTTCAGCGGGGTGAGCGGATTCGACAAGAGATTGCAGCTTATATGTCTCATGATAATATGCTCGCTCCTCTTGCAGACGATATTTTGCTGGATCTCAAAGCATGGGAAGCGTCGCACAACATGTTCGTCGGCCTAGATCCGGCATTGATGGCTCGTGATACAGCATTGGCAGGCCCGGCCGATCGGATCGCAGATGTGCCGCCCAGAGAGATCAGAGATGTCGCATTAGAGCGTTTTCCACAGCGCCTGAATCGTTGAGGATTCCCACGGCGCGAGAGTTCTGATTCAGGATCCGTGCTGGTGAGGAGGCCAGTAGGATGGCCAAAGCACTATCGCAGGATTTGCGTGACCGGGTTGTTACGGCGATTGACGGGGGCCTGAGCCGCCGCGGTGCCGCTGCGCGGTTCGGAGTGAGCGTGTCGAGCGCGATCCGCTGGCATCAGCTTGCTCGTGAGCATGGCCGCGCGGTTGCCAGAAAGCCTGGCGGTGATCAGCGCTCATCGAAGACCGACATCCATGCCGAGCAGATCATGGCGCTGCTGGAGGAGCAAGGCGACATCACGCTCGCCGAGATCCAGTCCGGTCTTGCCGATCGCGGCATCAGCGTCGGGATCGGGACCTTGTGGCGGTTCTTCAAGCGTCACGGGATCACGCGTAAAAAAAGACCGGGCACGCGATCGAGCAGGATCGTCCCGACGTCCTGAAGCAGCGTCGACAGTGGTTCGCCGGCCAGCTCGATCTGGAACCGGAGCGGCTCGTGTTCATCGACGAGACGTGGACGGCCACCAACATGACCCGCAGCCACGGCCGCTGCGCCAGGGGCGAGCGCCTGCGGATGGGCTTCCCTCACGGCCATCGCAAGACCACAACGCTGGTCGCCGGTCTGCGCATGAGCGGCATGGTTGCACCGATGGTGCTCGATGGTCCGATCAACGGTGACTGGTTCGAGGCTTATGTGGCCCAGGTGCTGGTGCCCGAACTACGGGCCGGCGACATCGTCATCATGGACAATCTGTCGAGCCACAAGCGCGCCGCAGTACGAGAACGGATTGAGGCGGTCGGAGCCACACTGCGCTTCCTTCCGCCCTACAGTCCCGACTTCAATCCAATCGAGAAGGCGTTCTCACGGCTCAAGGCCATGCTGCGCAAGGCGGGCGAACGAACCGTGAGCGGCCTATGGGACCTGATCGGCAAGCTCGTCGATATCTTCCAGCCAGACGAATGCGCCAACTACTTCCGCTCGTGCGGCTACGAACCAGAATGATAGGAAACCGCTCTAGATGCCGATAAGTCTGGAATACTTGCAGAGAACGTCGCCGAAGTGATCGTCGAGGCTACCACCTTAGCGCCAGAAATACCGGACCCCTTGAATAGAAGAACTATTTGGAGCTTCGAAACAGGTCGAAACTTGGTTATTGAAGCGTTCAATATAGCTTTGCGGCATCCGGCAAAATGTGCGCTGGGTGGGGGCGTTGCGGTTACGTCCGTGGCCACCTTAGGTCCCGCTGGGACAGTTTTGTCGCTTGCAGCCACGTCCATTCCCGCAGGCAAGTTCCTTTTGCGTCACCGGAAATGGATTGAAAGCAAACTTGGGGATTCACCAACCTGGCGCACATTGTTTCTCTCTCTAGTCGAGTGGTTGGACGAAAACACCCCGTTCTCGGAGTCCGATGGAAATTCGACTATAGGCCCAAAGGAGTGAAAACCCTCGCGAGAGATTTCGGCACGGAGCAAACGAAGGGCTCACAGAAGCGAAGCTTAACCGCTAATGGAGCTTGGCACCAACCTCTCCACCGACACCCTGAGTTCACCCGGCATCGTATCCTCCGCGACCACTTGGTGATAGTCGATCCCCGCTTCGCGCACGGCTTCATTCTTCACAGCGTCGCGCAGCGATGTCTGGTTGGCTCGACTAGCCTTTCATTCTTTGGGCAACCCGCAGCATATCGCGTTGCTCGGAACTTCCCGGTGAAACAAGCCATGCTGTGCGGTACTCATGCCATTCGAAGCTCTCTCGACGTAGAGCGGCGCGATAGGATTTGGCGTTCAGTCCGAAAGCTTCGGCGATTGTCTCCGCTGTGGTCAGGCGTGAACGATCCATGGCCGGTTCCCCATCAATAACTAAAGCGACGAAATGTGACTGAACGGTGCGCCTGATTTGGTTCAGCCAAATAGCGCGCTCCCATCCACCCAACTGCTTGGCTATGACCTTCACTGTTCGCCCACCATGGACGATAGACATGGGCGGATTTTGGAAGCGGTCCAACAAGCTTGGCGATCTGATCGAAGGTCATGGTGATCGTTTCGCGCCCATCCGCCGTAAGATGTTCCTGTAGCGGTAGATATTTATCACCCAGTGGCATCATATCCTCCCCTGATCCTGGACAATTTGCATCTGAAACGCGTGCAAAGCAATCCTTGCCCCCACCGCACCCCTAAGCCACATAGCCGCCATGGCCGCCGACTGCTGCTCCGCCAAATCCGCCACGCTCGAAACGCTTGCCCGCCAGGCCGATCAGCGGCGCGTGCTCGTCATCGTGCTGGCGATCAACTCGGTGATGTTCGTGCTCGAATTCGGGGCGGGGGTGATCGCCGGGTCGGCCGCGCTGATGGCGGATGCCTCCGACATGCTGGGCGATGCGCTGGTCTATGCGGTCAGCCTCTATGCGCTCGCGCGCTCCGACCGCTGGAAGGCGGGGGCGGCGATGCTCAAGGGGGTGGTGATCCTGGCGCTGGGGATCGGGATCTCGGTCAACGTCGTGCTCAAGATCCGGAGCGGGGTGCCGCCGTCCTCCACGCTGATGCTGGGGTTCGGCGCGCTGGCGCTGGTCGCCAATCTGGTCTGCTTCCGCCTGCTCACCCGCTTCCGCCATCAGGACGTCAACATGGCGAGCACCTGGGAATGCTCGCGCAACGACCTGATCAACAACACCGGCGTGATCCTCGCCGCCGTGCTGGTCTGGTGGCTGGCCTCGCCCTGGCCCGACATCGTTATCAGATCGCTGATGGCGCTGGTGTTCCT
>JAHJPT010000093.1 GCA_018819685.1 Alphaproteobacteria bacterium | reverse complement strand
CGAGGTCGGCACGATCGAGCATATCGAGGCCGCGGGCGATTACATGTGCATCTACACCGGCGACAATTCGCTGATCCTGCGCGAGACGATGAAGGATCTCGAACGCCGGCTCGACCCGCGCAAGTTCCAGCGCGTCCACCGTTCGACCATCGTCAATCTCGACCAGGTCCGCCAGGTCAAGCCGCACACCAATGGCGAATGCTTCCTGGTGCTCGAAAGCGGCGCCGAGGTGAAGGTGAGCCGCAGCTATCGCGATGTGGTGGCGCGCTTCGTGCACTGAGTCGCGCCGGGTGGCCTCGCGCTGCGGTGCGCGGTTGGCGAGCGCCGTTGGGTCGCGTAGTCTGGCGACATGGAGCCGTCCGATCTGATCGCCTCGAGTTCGGTGGCCGCCGTCGTCAGCGACCCGCGGCAGGCCGACAATCCGATCGTCGCCTGCAACGACGCCTTCACCGCGCTGACCGGCTTCGCGCGCGATGAGATCACCGGGCGCAATTGCCGCTTTCTCGTCGGACCGGCGACCGAGCCCTGGCTGACCGAGGCCCTGCGCACCGGGATCCGTCTCCGGCAGCCGACCATGGTCGAGATCCTGAACTATCGGAAGAACGGCGAGCCTTTCCGCAATGCGGTGATGGTGGCGCCGGTGTTCGATGCGAGCGGCGAGGCCGAGTATTTCATCGGCTCGCAGGTCGAGATCGCCGCCGATGCGCCGCGCGCCGTCGATCCCCGGCGGCAGGCCGCGCATGACGCGGTGGCCCGGCTCTCGCCGCGGCAGCGCCAGGTCCTGATCGAAATGGCGCGCGGCAAGCTCAACAAGCAGATCGCCTGGGATCTCGATCTCGCCGAACGGACGGTCAAGATGCATCGCGCCGCGCTGTTTCGCGCGCTGGGGGTGCAGACCACAGCAGATGCCATCCGCACCGCGGTCGAAGCCGGCTTCTGAAGCCGCGCACCCGAACCTGTCCCAAAGGTCATGTAGCGCCTCGATCGCTGGCGACGCATGATGTGGATCGTGGGTCTGGACGGGCCTTGCAACGAAAGGTTCGCTACGATGAAATTTCTGACGATAGCCGCCGGAGCCCTGCTGCTCGCTGGCTCGCCCGCGCTGGCCGATCACCATGGCGGGATGACCAAGACCGTGGTCGAAACCGCGATGGCCTCGCCGCAGCACGAGACGCTGGTCGCCGCGGTGACCGCTGCGGGTCTCGCCGACACGCTGAGCGGCAGCGGACCGTTCACCGTGTTCGCTCCGACCGATGCCGCGTTCGCCGCGCTGCCCGCGGGCACCGTCGACACGCTGCTCAAGCCGGAGAACAGGACGCAGCTCCAGTCGGTGCTGACGTATCATGTGGTGCCCGGCAAGGTGAAAGCCGCGGATCTCGTGTCGCTGATCCAGGCGAACGGCGGCGAGGCGCGCCTGACGACCGTCGCCGGCGGCGAGCTGGCCGCGCGAGTCGAAGGCGGCAAGGTCGTGCTGACCGATGCCACCGGGGGCACCGCGACGGTGGTCGCGGCCGATATCGCAGCCTCGAACGGAGTGATCCACGCCACCGATGCGGTGTCGCTGCCCGGCTGAGGAACAACGAAGCAACCGAACGGCCGCTCTGTACCCCCATCTCCAAGCGGCGGCCGGTGGCCGGTCCCTCGCGGGGCCGGCCATTCTTCGTTCCTGCCCGATTTGCGGCGATGGGGCCGCTCCGGCGCTCGCCGTGCTTGAGCCCGCCGCCAATCTGCGCCTCTCCGGCCCCATGACCGCATTCACCCTTTCCGGCGTCGATCTGGCCGCCTTCGATCTGGCCGCATTCGTCCGCTCCACCCTGGCCGAGGATCTGGGCGAGCGGCTGCCCGGCGGCGGGTGCGATGTCACCAGCCAGAGCGTGATCCCCGAAGACGCGCGGTTTTCGGGGGTGATGGACAGCCGTGATGCGATCGTGGTCGCGGGCCTGCCGGTGGCCGCGGCGTTCTTTCGTGCGCTCGATCCCGAGATGGAGATCGATGCGCTGGTCGAGGAGGGGGCGCAGGTGTCTGCGGGGACCGAGCTGATGCGGCTGTCGGGCAATGCACGCGCCATGCTGACCGCCGAGCGCGCCGCGCTCAACACGGTCCAGCATCTCTCGGGAATCGCCACGATGACCCGCGACTATGTGCGGGCGATGGACAATCCCGCCTGCACGCTGCTCGACACGCGCAAGACGTTGCCGGGGCTGCGCCACCTCGAGAAATACGCAACCCGGATGGGTGGCGCGGCGAACCATCGCATGGGGCTGTGGGATGCGGCGATGATCAAGGACAACCACGTCGCGGTGGCGGGCTCGGTGGGCGAGGCGGTGCGCCGCGCGGTCGCCGCCGGGATCGCCGAGATCATCTGCGAGGTCGATCGGATCGACCAGATCGAACCCGCGCTGCAGGCGGGCGCGACGCGGTTGCTGCTCGACAATATGGACCCCGCGACGCTGCGCGAGGCGGTGGCGCTGGTTGCCGGCCGGGTGCCGACCGAGGCCAGCGGCGGGATCGATCTGACCACCATCCGCGCGAAGGCCGCGACCGGTGTGGACTACGTTTCGGTGGGGCGGCTGACCCAGAGCGCACCCGCGGCCGATATCGGGCTGGATTTCACCCCGCTATGAGTCGGGCGCTGTGACGCGAGCGCTGTGATCCGCGCGGCGGCCTTGGGTCTGATGTTGCTCAGCTGCGCCGGCCCGCTCGCCGCGCAGGCCTATCAGTGCCGGGTTCCGGCCACCGCTCCGCTCCAGGAAATCCGCCCCGACGGGCCGATCCGGACCGCACCCGTCACCGGCTATGTGATGGCGCTGAGCTGGTCGCCCGAATTCTGCAAGCCTCGCCTGGAGCAGCGCAGCCATGCAAGGCAATGCTCGCGGCGCGCGGGGCGGTTCGGCTTCGTCCTCCATGGCCTGTGGCCGCAGAGCGCGCGTGGCTGGCCGCAATGGTGCCCGACCTCTGCTCGACCGACCGGGGCGCAGCTTGCCGGGCAATTGTGCCGCAGTCCCTCGGCGCGGCTGGTGGCGCGGCAGTGGGCCAAGCACGGCGCCTGCATGGCGCGCACCCCGCGAACCTACTTCCGGGTCAGCAACATACTGTTCGATTCGCTGCGTTGGCCCGATCTCGATCGCCTCTCGCGCAAGGAGGCGCTGACCGCTGGCGATCTGCGCGAGGTCTTCGTCGCCGCGAATCGCGGCTGGCGCAAGGAGGCGGTGGGGATCGTGTCGAACGAACGCGGCTGGCTGGAGGAAGTGCGGCTCTGCTACGACCGAAGGTTCCGGCCCACCGCTTGCGATGCGCAGCGCTTCGGGCCGTCGGACGATGCTGCATTGAACATCTGGCGCGGGCTCTGACTAGCGCCGCTCCCTGAAGAAATCCCGCAGCAGTTCCGCCGCTTCCTGTTCCGCTATGCCCGCATAGACCTCGGGCCGATGGAGGCATTGCGGATGGTCGAACACCCGCGCGCCGTGTTCGACCCCGCCGCCCTTGGAATCGGGGGCCGCGTAATAGAGCTTTGCGATCCGGGCATGCGCGATGGCCCCGGCGCACATCGCGCAGGGTTCGAGCGTGACCCACAATTCGCAATCGGTCAGCCGTTCCTGGCCAAGGTGAGCGGCAGCCTCGCGGATCGCGGCGATCTCCGCATGCGCGGTCGGATCGTGGTCGCGGCGCGGACTGTTGCCGCCCCGACCGACGATGCGGCCGTCTTTGACGACGACCGCACCGATCGGGACTTCGCCGGCCTCGCCGGCGGCACGCGCCATTGCGAGCGCGCAATCCATGTGCTGCCGGCCGAACACCGCGGGGCTTCCGGGTATCCGGCCGACGACAGGCTTACTCGTCGCCGGTAACCGGGGTGCCCTCGGCGTCGGGCGTCGTGGTTTCGACGTCCAGCGTCGGCACTTCGACGGTCTCGGTGCCAGTCTCGACATCGACATCGACGGGTTCGACGTCGTATTCGGGCATATTGCCTTCTTCGACGCTCACTTCGGGCATTTCGCCTTCTTCGGTCTGGTCGACGTCGCAGGCTGCCAGGCTCAGTGCCGAACCGGCGAGGATTGCTACGGAAAAGAACTTGTTCATTTACACTCTCCCTTGGTGTCGATCATCGGCTAGAAGCACCGGGCTGGCTTGGCAATCCCAAAGCCCGCCTTGACGATTCGCCGACCCGGCGCTATGCGCGCCGCTTTCCGGGACAGGCCGGTTCTGTGCAGTCACCGCGAGCTTGGGCTCTGCGGCACCATTCGAATGAGAGATTTACCATGTCGCGCATCTGCGAACTGACGGGCAAGGGCCGACAGGTCGGCCACAATGTGAGCCACGCCAACAACAAGACCAAGAAGGTCTTCCTGCCCAACCTCCAGAATGTCACGCTGATGAGCGAGAAGCTGGAGCGCAGCTTCAAGTTCCGGGTCTCGACGCAGGGCCTGCGCTCGGTCGAGCACAATGGCGGGCTCGACAATTGGCTGATGAAGACCAGCGACATCAAGCTGAGCCCGCGCGCGCTCAAGGTGAAGCGCGAGCTGAAGAAATCGGCTTCCGCTCCCGCCGAAGCCGCTTAAGCCACTTCGTTTCAATTTCGGTTTGCCGAAGGGCGTGCGGCATTTCCGCGCGCCTTTTGGCGTGGCCTCGGCTATCCGCGCCACTCGAGAGCGACCAGCAGCGTGCGCTGAAACCCGCTGAAATTGTCGTCCGAAATCAGCCACAGGCGCGATGCGCCGCTCCCGATGCGTTCCGAGGCCAACCCCTCGTAATTCTCCTGCGGGACGCTTTCCGGCAGCGGAAAAACGGCTTCGGGACGCCACAGCTGGCCGGCTTCGATCGCTTCGGGATCGAGCACCGCGACCGCGCTGGCGAAATCCGGCGGGAGATACCATTCCAGGCGGCGCAGCAGCACCAGCACCGTACCATCGGCCAATTGGGTCATATCCACGGGGCGCATCCCTGCGGGTGCGGCGAAGGCGAACGCCACACCCTCGCCGACAGCATCGCCCGCGGTCGGATCGCCAGGGAAGAGCACCGCCCGATGGCCCTGGGCGGTCGAACGCCGGTTCACCTCGGCGAGGACCACGAAGCGCCCGTCGGCCAGCCGCACCATCGCCTCAGGGCCGCCATTCGCCCGCCAGCCTTGCATGGCTATCGGCTCGACGCGGGCGAGCCGTTCGAGCGTGGGTGAATACCGCTCGATCGCATTGCTGCGCTCGTAAGCGCCCCAGATCGTCCCGCTGGTGCGATCCACCGTCAGCGCCTCGAGGTCGGCATCGCGCTTGTCGCGCCCGTCGGTGGCCGCGAGCTCGGGATAGCTCCCGCGCATCGTCGCCCTGCCCGGCCGGTCGAGTGCCAGCAGCGTCCCTGTGTCGCTCGCGGCGAGCAAGGATCCATCCGCCAGTGCGACCAGCGCCGAATAGCCGCCGAAATCGCGAGTCGCGCTCTCGAGCTGCCAGGCACCCATGAGGGTCAGCGGCGAACCGGAGCTGCCGCCGCTACCGGCTCGCGCCACCAGTTCCGCAGTCACGGGCGCCGAGGGATCGACCGGGAGGATGTCGGCGCGACCCCAGGTCAGCAGCAGCATCCCGGCACAAAAGGCGCCCACGTGGACCCGGCGGCGCCATGGCCACGCCCTGCGCATGCAAATCAGTCTTCGCCGTCGACGAACAGCAGCGGATCGAGCCGCGATCCGCGCCAGGTCAGGCCCCAGTGGAGATGCGGCCCGGTCGCGCGCCCGGAGGATCCGATATCGCCGATATGCTGGCCCTGCCGGACCTGCTCGCCCTCTTCCACCAGCAGACGCGAGGCATGGAGGAAGGCGCTGTTGAGCCCCTGACCGTGATCGATGATCAGCAGCTGCCCCTCGAGGCTGAAATCCTCGACCGCCAGCACGACCACGCCATCGGCGGGGGCGACGAAGGGGGTGCCGCTCTCGCCGGTCGTGATGTCGAGCCCCGAATGGTAACTGCCCGGCTCGCCGCGATAGATGCGCTGCGAACCGAATCGACCGGAAATGCGGCCCTGCACCGGCCAGATGAAATCCTGCCGCCACCCTTGCGCGCCGGTCTCGCGCTGCCGCGACAGGTAGATCCGCTCGAGTTCGGGCCTGCGACGCTGCATGAAGGCCTCGGAAGCGCCGCCGGGTCGGCGCGCGACATGGACGCGCTCGATGTTCCAGTCGCGCGGCGCAATGGCGACCGGACTTCTAATGATTCGCCCGTTGGCAAGGGTGGCGGCGAGCACCGTCTGACGGTCGGCATCACGGTCGAAGGCGGCGAAGAAAAACCCCTCGTCGTCGAGTGTGAGCGCAGTATCGTCGAGCGTGGCGGAGACGGTGCCGGGCGGCACCCGCCCGCGGATCCAGCCGCCTTGCGTCAATTCACCGGCAAAAGTGAATATCTCCGGACGAGCCGGTGTCGGCTGCGGTGTCGGCTGCGGAGCCGGGGATGTGAGCTGCACGCCGATTCGGACCGGTTGCACCACGCTCGGCTGCGCGGGTTGCGGTTCGGGACGCGACGTCGGCTCGGGCAGGGCTGCGCAGGCGGCGCACCCCAGAACGGCGAGCAGCGACATGCCTGCGCGCCGCAGGTTCAAGGCTTCAGCCGCTCGGTCGCCAGTTCGGCGCTGGCGTAGGCTTCCTGGTGGTGGACGCTCCAATAGCGCAATTCCTCCAGCGGGATCGGCTGCCCGCTGACCCCACAAAACACGTGCTGCCCGGCGCGCAGCACGCGAAAGCCGTTGGGACCGTAATGCAGCTTGGCTTCGCTGCCCGAATTGGGTTGTGATGACATCAACATGGCGGTCGCTCTAGCAAGCTGCGGTTACTCGAACAAATCGTCTTGTCGTGCGGGCGTTCCTGCAGTGCGACGCGCCCGGGGCGGTTTGGGAGCGGGGGAAGGCGGGGTTGGGGGCGCGGCGCTCCCGTCCGGCGTCGCGCCCAGCTCTCCATCGTGGAACTTGAGCACCAGCCGGTCCTTGGCAGCGGCATCGGTGCGGCTGGTCAGCGTCCGCCCCTCGCCATCCATGACCCGGACATAGCCGCGTGCGAGCGGACGGTCGGGGTGGAGCTGTTCCGCCAGCCGCGCGAGCGCGTCGAGCGCCGCGCGCCGTTCGGCGATCGGCCGGACGACCAGCGCGGATTCGAGCCGCTGGCCAGCAAGCGCGAGGCGACCGTCGCGCAGCCCGCGCTCGAGGATCGCGGGCGAAAGCCGCAGGCGCCCCAGCGCCTCGCGCCCCCTGCTCGCGCGATCCCTCAGCGCCCGGCGGAGCCGCTCGCCCTGCTCGTCGAGCCTTTGCGCAGGCCCCTGCAGCAATGCCTCGGGCCGGGGCAGCCGCCCCACCCGCGCTTCCAGCCGCTCGCGTCCCAGCGAGACCGGCCGCAGCGCGCATTGCCGCTGGCGATGGCCGAGATCCGCCAGCGTTGCGGCGAGCTCGGCGCGCACCGGCACCGCCAGTTCGGCGGCGGCGGTCGGCGTCGGCGCGCGCCGGTCGGCGGCGTAATCGGCGAGCGTGGTGT
>JAHJPT010000092.1 GCA_018819685.1 Alphaproteobacteria bacterium | reverse complement strand
GCCGAGGCGATCGCGGGGATGGAAGCGCGCGGCTTCATCTTCGGCGCGGCGGTGGCGGTGGAACTGGGCATCGGTTTCGTCCCAGTGCGCAAGCCGGGCAAGCTCCCGGTCGAGGTGATCGGGATCGACTACGCGCTGGAATATGGCGCGGACCGGCTCGAGATGGACCCGGGTGCGGTGACGCCGGGCCAGCGCGTGGTGCTGGTGGACGATCTCATCGCCACCGGCGGGACTGCCTGCGCGGCGGCAAGCCTGCTGCGCCGGGCGGGGGCGGTGGTCGAGCGCGCTGCTTTCGTCGTCGACCTGCCGGATCTCGGCGGCGCGACGCGGCTGGGCCGGCTCGATGTAGCGGTCGATGTCGTTATGGAGTTCGCGGGCGAGTAGGCACCTTTTTGCATTGGCGGTTGGAAACACCCGCGCCCTCGTGCATTCTTGCCCTGTGCCGTGAGCATCATCCACGGATATTTTTCGCGTTCCTTCGGCCTTCAGGGGGCATCGGCCAAAGCCATGCAAGATCAAACGCTAGTCATCGCCCTGGTCGGCGTCCTGGGCATCGGCGCCCAGTGGATCGCCTGGCGCAGCGGCTGGCCGGCGATCGTCCTGATGCTGTTCGCCGGTTTCATGGCCGGTCCGGTGCTGGAGCTGTTCGACCCCGAACTGGTGTTCGGCGACCTGCTCGAGACGATGGTCGCGATCGGGGTGGCGCTGATCCTGTTCGAGGGCGGGTTGAGCCTCAATTTCCGCGAATTGCGCCATTCGGGCCAGGCGGTCTGGCGATTGGCGACGCTCGGCGTCCTGGTCGGCTGGTTCCTCGGGGCGCTGGCCGCGCATGAAGTCGCCGGGCTGGTGATGCCCGTCGCGGTGCTGTTCGGCGGCATTCTGGTCGTCACCGGGCCGACGGTGGTGATCCCGCTGCTGCGCCAGAGTTCGATCCAGACCCGCCCGGCCTCGGTCCTCAAATGGGAATCGATCGTCAACGATCCGACCGGCGCGCTCTGCGCGGTCATAGCCTATGAATATTTCCGCCTCTCGGCCGATGGCGCCACGGTTTTCGAGGTCGTGCCGCCGCTGCTGATCTCGGCCGCGCTCGCCGGTCTGCTCGGCTATGTCGCGGCGGTCGTCATCGCCTGGGCCTTCCCGCGCGGCGCGGTTCCCGAATATCTCAAGGTGCCCGTCCTGCTGACCGCGGTCATCGGCGTCTTCGTCCTCTCCAATCTGATCGAGCACGAAGCCGGGCTGGTCGCGGTGACGGTGATGGGGGTCGCGCTCGCCAACATGAACGTCCAGAGCCTGCGCAGCATTCACCCGTTCAAGGAGAATATCGCGGTCCTGCTGGTGTCGGGGATCTTCATCCTGCTCTCGGCCTCGCTGGAGTGGACCGATCTGGAATATCTCAACTGGCGGTTCGGCGTCTTCCTGCTGGTCCTGCTGTTCGTGGTTCGCCCGCTGACCATCGTCATCAGCCTGCTGGGCAGTTCGATCCCGTGGAACGAGCGCCTCTTCCTCGGCTGGATCGCGCCGCGCGGGATCGTGCTGGTCGCCATCTCGGGCCTGTTCGCGCTGCGCCTGACCGAACTGGGCTATGACGACGGGAACATCCTGATCGGGCTGAGCTTCGCGGTCGTCGTCACGACCATCGTCGCGCATGGCTTCACCGTCGATCTCGTCGCCCGCCTGCTCAAGGTGAAGGGGAGCACCAGGCCGGGCCTGCTGATCGTCGGCAGCACGCCGTGGACCATCGCGCTCGCAAAGCAGATGCTCGATCTCAAGACCCCGGTGATGGTGGTCGATTCCAGCTGGCAGCGCCTCGCGCTCGCACGGCAGAAGGGGGTTCCGTTCTACCACGGCGAAATCCTCAACGAGGCGACCGAGCACAATCTCGATCTCGGGCCCTATCAGGTGCTGGTCGCGGCGACCGAGAACGAGGCCTACAACACGCTGGTGTGCAATGAATTCGCCCATGAGATCGGCCGCGATTCGGTTTACCAGCTGGGCGAGGCGGGCGACGACTACGACCGCCACTCGCTCCCGGTTGCCTTGCGCGGGCGCGCCCTGTTCGAATCGGGCTGGGGCGTGACCGAGACCAACCAGCGCCAGAAGGAAGGCTGGGTCTTCCGCAAGACGCGGCTATCCGAGGAATTCGACTACGAGGACGCGCAGGAAAAACTGCCCGAGAGCGCGCATATGCTGCTGCTGCTGCGCGAAGGCGGGCGGATGCGGTTCTTCACCCATGCCGCCCGGCCAGAGCCGCGCGCCGGCGACATCATCGTCACCTTCACCCCTCCGCAGCAGCGCACGCCCGAAGAAGTCGCAGCGAGGCGCGCGAGGAAGGGCGGACCCAAACCGGAGCCAGCATGAAGAGTATCGCGATGAAAAACAGCGCCACCACCCTGACCCATGGCCTTGCCGGAGCCGCGCTTCTGCTCGCGCTCGCGGGATGCGAGCGGCAGGATCCTGCCCCCGAACCGATCGCGAGCGAGCCCGCGCCGCACCCGACCTCGATCATCCGCGAAGACATGGACGATACGCTGGCTCCCCCTCCGGAACCGCAACTGGCGCCGCTCGATGCGCGGATCTCCTTTTCCGACGGCGGTTCCGAACTGTCCGAATCGGCCATGGCCGAACTGGCCAGCATCCTGCGCTCGCCGCAGATTGCCGAAGGCGGCCCGATCCTGCTGCGCGCGCACAGCGATTCGGGCGGCAGCGATGAAGCCAACATGCGCGCATCGCGCCGGCGCGGCGAAGCGGTGCGCGACTATCTGGTCGAGAACGGCGTGGATCCGGAGCGGATCACCACTATCGCCTTCGGAGAGCAGAACCCGCTGCAGCCCAATGCTCGTCCCGACGGAACTCCCAACGAGCCGGGCCGCGCCGCCAATCGCCGCGTCGACCTGCATATCGCCCTGCCCGACGAGGACGAGCAAACCGGTGCGAGCATCCTCGAAGGCGACGGGGAATCGGCGATCGGTCCCGCCTGAAGCCACCGAATCCGGTTGACGCCGCGCGGCAAGAAATGGCATCTGCGCGGCTCGAGCGGGCGGGTATAGCTTAGTGGTAAAGCTCCAGCCTTCCAAGCTGGCTATGCGGGTTCGATTCCCGCTACCCGCTCCAGTCTCTCGACACCTTGCGATACCGCGCCCGGCGGACAGCGGCTGGCGGACAGCGGCTATACGGCCATATTGTCGATCAGCCTTGTCCCGCCGATCTTTGCGGCTACGAACAGGCGGGCGTTCGCACCCGGTCGCGCGGGCGGCTCGATCGTGTCGGCGTCGCTAACTTCTGCATAATCGACGCTGTCGAAGCCGTTGGCGAGCAGGTCGGCGCGCAGGGTCTCTAGCACCTCGCCTTGCGGGACTCCCGCGCCGATCGCCGCGATCGCCTTGCGCATGGCACGGGGCAGCGCGGCAGCGTGCTGGCGCTGTTCGGGCGTGAGATAGGCGTTGCGGCTGCTCATCGCGAGACCGTCGGGTTCGCGCACGATCGCGATGCCGTGGATCGCCTCCACCGGCGGTCTGGTCAGATCGAGATCGCGCGCCATCCGCCGGATCACCGCGAGTTGTTGCCAGTCCTTCTCGCCGAAGAAGGCCATGTCGGGCAGGACCTGGTTGAACAGCTTGCAGACGACGGTGGCGACCCCCTCGAAATGACCGGGCCGGTCGGCGCCGCACAGTCCGTCGCTCACCCCCGAGACCGAAATATTGGTGGCGTAGCCCTCGGGATAGACTTCGTCGGGGAGCGGCGCCCACAGCAGCGCGACGCCTTCGGCTGCGAGCAGCTGCGCATCACGCTCCATCTGCCTGGGATAGGCGTCCAGATCCTCGCCTTCCCCGAACTGGCGCGGGTTGACGAAGATCGAGGCGATCACGTGATCCGCCTGCCCGCGCGCGGCGCGGATCAGCGTCAGATGGCCCTCGTGCAGCGCGCCCATCGTCGGAACCAGCGCCACGCTCGCGCCGCCGCCGCGCAGCCCGGCGACGGCGCTTCTCAACATGTCGAGCCGAGTGATGGTTTGCACGCGCTATGCCCCTCCAGTAAGGCGAATGGCCGTCAGGGCGGCCGGACCGGTGCCGTAGCCGCTCTGCCCGCACCGATAAACCGACCTGTTGCAAGGAATGCCCCCAAGTGTCCTCGACCCGTGCGCACCGTATCACCTTCGCCAATGAGAAGGGCGGGACGGGCAAGTCGACCACCGCGGTGCATGTCGCGGTCGCGCTGGCCTATTCGGGAAAAAGGGTAGTGGCCTTCGATCTCGATCACCGTCAGCGCACGATGGACCGCTATTTCGAAAACCGCGCCGGGACCGCCGAGAAACGCGGCATCGATCTGCCCACCGCCGAATGCCATGTCGTCGGCGATTGCGATGCGGAGGCATTCGAGGCGCTGGTCGCGGAGAAGGCGGCGGGCGCCGATTTCATCCTCGTCGACACGCCCGGCCGCGACGATCCGCTGGCGCGTCACAGCGCCGGTCAGGCCGACACGCTGGTGACGCCGATGAACGACAGCTTCGTCGATTTCGACCTCATCGGCCAGGTCGAGGGCGACAGTTTCAAGGTCAAGAAACTGTCCTTCTACGCCGAGCTGATCTGGGAAGCGCGGATCAAGCGCGGGCGGATGCAGATCGAGGAGAACCGCCCGCCGATGGATTGGGTCGTGGTCCGCAACCGCACCGGCTATACCGAGGCGCGCAACATGGCGCGGCTCGAGAAGGCGCTGGGCGAAATGGCCAAGCGGGTCGGCTTCCGCGTCGCCAAGGGTCTGTCCGAACGCGTGGTCTATCGCGAACTGTTCCCCTCGGGACTGACGCTGCTCGACAAGGGCCATCTGGGCGATCTGGGCACCAGTCATCTGGTCGCGCGGCAGGAATTGCGCGGACTGGTCGCCAATCTGCGGCTCCCCGGGCTTGCAGGATCAGAGGTCGCGGCGGCATGATGCGCCTGCTGGTCATCGCGGTGGTTCTCGCGCTGGCCTGCCGCATGCTGCTGGGCAAATGGCCATGGGACTATCTCCAGACCCGTTCTGACGGGCGCCAGCGGCTCGGCCGGGCGCGACGCCTGCTCGGGGTCGGCCGCAAGGCCAGCCGCAGCGAGATCCGCGAGGCGCATCGTCGCATGGCTGCCATATTGCATCCCGATAGAGGCGGCAGCACCGCCAAGCTCGCCGAGGTCAACGCTGCGCGCGACCTCTTGCTTGCGCGCCTGCCAGCGGACAATATTTCTCACGAACCACCGGAGTCGCCGCAATGAGCCATGTTTTCGATCCCACCGTGCTGCGCGAATACGACATTCGCGGGATCATCGGCGAAACGCTGGGTCCCGACGATGCGCGCGCCATCGGGCAGGTGTTCGGCTCGATGCTGCGCGAAGCGGGCGGCAGCAAGGTCGCGGTGGGCTACGACGGGCGGGTCAGCTCGCCAATCCTCGAACACGCGCTGGTCGAGGGGCTCACTGCCTGTGGCTGCGATGTCGTGCGGATCGGCATGGCGGCGACCCCGATGCTCTATTATGCCGAGGCGTCAGGCGAAGAGATAGATGGCGGCATCGAGATAACCGGCAGCCACAATCCCGCCAATTACAACGGCTTCAAGCTGGTATTCCAGGGGCGTCCGTTCTTTGGCGCGGATATCGCCAGGCTCGGGGAACGCGCCGCCGCCGGCGAATGGATGGATGGCACCGGCGCCACCGAAACCCGCGCAATCATGCCCCCCTATATCGACCGGCTGCTGGCCGGGCTCGACGGGGTCGATCCCGAAGCGCTCGCTGCGATGCGGATCGGCTGGGATGCCGGCAATGGTGCCGCCGGCCCCGCGCTGGAGCAGCTCGCCGCCCGGCTCCCGGGCGAACACCACCTGCTCTACACCGAGGTCGACGGCAATTTCCCCAACCACCATCCCGACCCCACGGTCGAGGCCAATCTCGAGGATCTGCGCGCGCTGGTCGCCGAGAAAGGGCTCGATTTCGGGATCGCCTTCGATGGCGATGGCGACCGGATCGGTGCGATCGACGGCGAGGGCCGCGTCATCTGGGGCGACCAGCTGCTGATGATCTACGCCGAGGATGCTCTTTCGCGTCATAAGGGCGCCACCGTGATTGCCGATGTGAAGGCCAGCCGTGCGCTGTTCGATCATGTGGCGCAATGCGGCGGCAAGCCGCTGATGTGGAAGACCGGCCACTCGCTGATCAAATCCAAGATGAAGGAAACCGGTTCCCCGCTGGCCGGCGAGATGAGCGGCCATGTGTTCTTCGCCGACGATTATTACGGGTTCGACGACGCGCTTTATGCCGGAGTTCGGCTGATGGCCGCGAGCGCGCGGCTGGGCCGCTCGGTCACACAATTGCGCGGCGCGATGCCCGCCATGGTCAACACGCCGGAAATGCGCTTCCAGGTGGACGAGAGCCGCAAATTCGCCGCGATCGACGAGGTCAAGGCGCGGCTCGCTGCCAGCACGGCCGACAGCCCTGCCGAGGTCGATTCGACCGACGGCGTCCGGGTGACCAGCGACGACGGCTGGTGGTTGCTGCGCGCCTCCAACACGCAGGATGTGCTGGTCGCGCGCGCCGAAAGCGACAGCCAGCAGGGGCTCGACCGGCTCATGGCGCAGATCGACGAGCAATTGAAGCTTTCGGGGCTCGAGCGCGGCGAGAGCGCGGGGCACTGAGGCGGGCTTTGAACGGGTTGTGGGGGGGAATCGTGATGACGAGATCGATGGTGGCGGCGGCAGCGCTGGCGTTGCTGGCTCCGGCCGGGGCTCTGGCGCAGGACACCGCGCCCCCGGAAACCGAGATCGAATTCGGGAGCGCGATGGAAGAAGCGCAGGCCGAACTGACCAGGGAATTCGACCAGCTCGGCTCGCTGTTCGGCGAAATCTTCGCGGCCGAACCGCTCACCGCCGAGGAGGAAGCGCGCCTGCCGCTCGCGGTGGCGATGGCCGATCATGTCTTCCCGGCCGGGTCCTTCGCGGTCGTCATGGAAGAATCGATGGCGCCGATGATGACGGCGATGATGGCGCGTCTCACGGACGATCCGGCGGTTGCGGTCTACAACGCGACCGGTGTGCCCACGGAAGATCTGGCGGCGCTCGAAGAGGAGGATCTGCAGGAGGCGCTTGCGCTGTTCGACCCGCATTACCGCGCCCGCAGCGAACGGATCGGGCAGATGGTGGTCACGCTGATGGGCGATCTGTTCGAAGCGATCGAGCCCGCCTATCGCGAGGGGCTGTCGCGCGCCTTTGCGACCCGGTTCGAGGCGGGCGAGATGGAGGAGCTGATCGGCTTCTTCCGGACCCCCGTAGGCGGCAAGTTTGCGCGGCAGTCGCTGCTGGTCCAGTACGATCCACAGATGCTGGCGATTGTGGAGCAGCTCGGGCCGGCGATGGGCGAGGTCATGCCGGGAATGCTCGAAGAGATCGTGGCGATCGCCGAAGCCTATCCCGAGGGTCGCAGGTTCGGCGAGCTGGCCGCTGCCGAGAAGGCTCGTGCCGCGCGTCTGCTCGGGCGCAGCGAGGCCGAGTTGGAGGCGCTGCAACCCGCCGAGGAAGGCGATGTCGAACTCGAGCAGATGGGGCTGACAAGCTGACGCCAGCCCGCCGGGAACGAGCGGCATTCTCCGGCGCTCTGCCGGAGTGACCGCGCGCCCGCTTCCTCCCGAAATCGCCACGTGGTTTGCCGCACGCGGTTGGCGGGTGCGCGATCACCAGAGCGCGATGCTCGCCGCGAGCGATGCCGGGCGCCATGCGATGCTGGTGGCGGATACGGGGGCGGGGAAGACGCTGGCCGGGTTCCTGCCGACGCTGGCGGATTTCGCGCCTTCGCGGCTCCCCGGCGCCGCGCCGCCCGAGGGGCTGCACACGCTCTACATCTCGCCATTGAAGGCGCTGGCGCACGACGTGCAGCGCAATCTGCTCGCCCCGATCGAGGAAATCGGACTGCCGATCCGGGTCGAGACCCGCAGCGGCGATACGCCCGGCGAGCGCAAGAAACGCCAGCGCACCCGCCCGCCGCATATCTTGCTGACCACGCCCGAGAGCCTCTCGCTGCTGCTCTCCTTTCCCGACAGTCTCGAGCTGTTCGCGGGCCTCAAACGCGTGGTCATCGACGAGGTCCACGCCTTCGCCACCGGCAAGCGCGGCGATCTGCTGGCGCTGGCGCTGGCGCGGCTGCAGGCCATTGCTCCGGACATGCGCCGCTCCGCGCTCTCGGCGACCGTGGCCGAGCCCGAAGCCTTTCGCGAATGGCTGGCGCCCTGGGGCGATATCGACAGCGTCGAGCTGGTGCAGGGCGAGCAGGGCGCGCCCGCCGAGGTCGAGATCCTGCTCCCGCGGGAGGAGCGCGTCCCTTGGGGCGG
>JAHJPT010000007.1 GCA_018819685.1 Alphaproteobacteria bacterium | reverse complement strand
GTCAGCGTGTTGCCGTTGACGTCGATCCGCTCGACATAGACCCGCGGCGCCTCGCGCAGCACGAAGGTCACGTCCATCGTGAGGTCTTCCTTGCTGCGGTCGAACTGCGGCGCGACGTCGGCGAAGGCATAGCCGAAGGTGCCCGCCAGATCGGTCAGCTGCTCGACCGTGTCCTCGACCGCCTTGGCGTCGTACCAGTCGCCGCTCTGCATCGGCAGGCGCCCGGACATCGAAGCGCTGTCGAAATCGCGCAACTGGCTTTCGACCTTCACATCGCCGAACTTGTAGCGCTCGCCTTCCTCGACGACGTAGGTGATGATGAAATCGCGCTGGTCGGGGGTCAGTTCGGCGACCGCGGAGACCACCCGGAAATCGGCATAGCCCTGCGTCAGATAGAACTGGCGCAGTTTCTGCTGGTCGAACGCCAGCCGGTCGGGATCGTAGCTGGTGTTGGAGCTCAGGAAGCTGGTCAGCCGCGCCTGCTTGGTGATCATCTCGCCGCGCAGTTCGCCGTCCGAGAACGCCTCGTTGCCGATGATGTTGATCTGGCGGACCTTGGACTTGGGCCCCTCGTCGATCTCGAACACGACATCGACGCGGTTCTGCGCCAGCTGGACCATCTGCGGCTCGACCGTGGCGGCGAACCGGCCCTGACGCTTGTACAGCTCGATGATCCGCGCGACATCGGCGCGCACCTTGGAGCGGGTGAAGATCTGCCGCGGCGCGAGCTTGATCTCGGGAACGATCTTGTCGTTCTTGATCCGGTCGTTGCCCTCGATGATGATGCGGTTGATCACCGGGTTCTCGACTACGGTGATCAGCACCGTGCCATCCTCGAAGCGGACATCGGCAGAAGCGAACAGTTCGGTGGCGTAGAGATCCTTCAAGACCTGATCGCCCACGACCTGGTTCCATTCCTCGCCCGGACGCAGGCGGATGTAGGACAGGATCGTCTGCGGTTCGAGCCGCTGCGCCCCGGCGACCGAGATCGTCTGGACGATCGGGCCCTGCTGCGCGGCAGGCGCGGCGGGTGCCGGTTGGGCAGTGCCATCCTGCGCCGCCGCGGCGACCGGCAGACCCGTCAGGATCGTCCCCGCCATCAGCATGGCGGGAAGCCGCCAGGCGCGCTTCGTTTCTACAGCCGAGGGCGTATAATGATCGTTCGACAAGGAGATACCCGTCCCATAAAACATCGTCGGACCCGGACAATACGCCGTCACCCGGAGGGGCGACACCGCTGATCCGGGCAGGCTCGCTGCCCTTTGCCCGATGCGCCCCATGCAATCAAGTATTGCAGGCGGCGCCGCGGACGGCCGACGCTTCGTTTCCCCCGGCTAATTCCCGAACACGGGAAGGCTCACCAGATCGTTGATCGTGACGAATATCATCAGCATGAGCACGAGAGCCATGCCGGTGCGATACGCCAGTTCCTGACTGCGCTGACCCACCGGCTTGCGGCGGATCGCCTCCGCCGCGTAAAAAGCCAGGTGCCCGCCGTCGAGGGCAGGAATTGGCAGCAGGTTGATGAATGCCAAGTTAAGCGAAATCAGCGCCACGAAATTGACGAATGTTATCGCTCCCATGCTGAGCTGCTCGCCCGAGAACTTGGCGATCTTGACCGGTCCGCCCAGCTCCTGGACCGAGCGTTCGCCGGTGAATATCTGCGCGATTCCGGTGAGCATCATGTCCATCACCCCGATCGAGTGATCGACCGCCAGCCCCACCGCCGCGATCGGTCCGGCGCGTTCGTAGACGTAGTCCGACCCCGCCGACTGAATCCCGACCAGCCCGATCTTCGAGCTGTTGCCGAAGCGGTCCTCCATTTCCTCGGCGCGGACGGTCACCGGATAGCTGCGCTCGGTCCCGTCGCGCTCGACGGTGAAGGCGAGCGTGCGTCCGGGGTAGAGCATCACCGCCTCCTGGACTGCGGCGAAATCCTCCATCCGCTGCCCCTCGATGGCGAGGATGCGGTCGCCGACCTCGAGCCCGGCCTCGCGCGCGGGCGATTGCTCGGGGAAGGCCTCGATGGTCAGCTGGCGCTCGGGATCGGCAGCGACCGGTTGCCCGTAGAGCGCGAAAAACGAGGCGAAGATCGCAAGCGCGATCAGCACGTTGGTCGCGGGACCTGCGAAGACGATCAACGCGCGCTTCCACAGCGCGGCGCGATGGAACCCGCCGGGGCTGTCGTCCCGCGCGGCGTCGGGATCTGAGCCGGAAACCGGAACGCTGGCGGGGTTCATGTCGCCCTTGAACTGGACATAGCCGCCCAGCGGCAGCGCCGAGAGTTTCCAGCGGGTGCCGCGGCTGTCGGTCCAGCCGGCGATCTCCTTGCCGAAGCCGACCGAAAAGGCCTCGGCCTCGACGCCGAACCAACGCCCGACCAGATAATGGCCCAGCTCGTGCAGAGTGATCAGCGGCCCCAGCAGCAGCGGGAAGCCGATAAGATACATCCAGAAGGGGATCGAAGCGTCCAAGTCAGTCAGTCTCCGGAATAGCGCTGGCCCAACAGGGCGGTGGCGGTCGCGCGCGCCTCCCGATCGACCGTGAGGACTTCGTCGAGCGTCTGCGGTGCAGGCGGAAGGGTTCCGCTTTCCAGCACTTGCTCGACCAGTAGCGCGATCCGGGTGAACCCAATCTTACCGGCGAGGAAGGCGGCCACCGCTACCTCGTTGGCGGCGTTGAGCACCGCGGGAGCCGCCCCGCCCGCCTCCGCCGCCTGCCGCGCCAGCCGGGTGGCGGGAAAGCGGGTCTCGTCGGGCGCTTCGAAGGTGAGCTGTCCGATGGCGGCGAGGTCAAGCGGTTCGCAGGGGCTTTCCATTCGCGCCGGCCAGGCGAGGCATGAAGCGATCGGCACCCGCATGTCCGAGGGGCCGAGCTGCGCCAGCGTCGAACGGTCGCGAAATTCCACCATCGAGTGGATCACGCTTTGCGGGTGGACCACGATCCCCAGCCTGTCGAGCCCCACGGGGAACAGGTGATGCGCCTCGATCAGTTCGAGCCCCTTGTTCATCATCGTCGCCGAATCGACGCTGATCTTGGCGCCCATG
>JAHJPT010000091.1 GCA_018819685.1 Alphaproteobacteria bacterium | reverse complement strand
CGAGCACCGCAAAGCTCAGGGCCTCGAGCCATTCGGTGCCTTCGCGGATGCGATAGGCGGTGCGCGCGTGGCGGTCTTCACCGAATGCGGCATCGAGCAATTGCTCGATCAGCGCGGGTTCGACCGCGGTCAGGGGAATCAGCGTGGCCATGGGCGGCGCGGATTAGGGCTGCGGCCGGGGCAAGTCGATAGCTATCCTCCTGCCCGAGCGACGGCTCAGCCCGGCGTCAGCCGCAAGAGCCGCGCGTCGTCGCCGTCTTCGAGCACCCAGAGCGCGCCGTCGGGGCCCTGAATGACCGAGCGGATCCGTTCGTCCATGTCGTAGCGGGCGACTTCACGCGCGCTGGTGCCGTTAATCTCGACGCGGACCAGCCCTTGCGTCACCAGTCCCGAAATGATCGCATCGCCATCCCAGCCTGCGAACAGATCGCCGTCGTAGAACACGAAATTGCCGGGCGCGATGACCGGAGTCCAGCTCACCACCGGCTTGACGAAACCATCGTCCGGACTGTGGTCGGGAATGCCGGACCCGTCGTAATTCACCCCATTCGATCGCACCGGCCAGCCGTAGTTCTCGCCGCGCTGCACCAGATTGAGCTCGTCGCCTCCCTTGGGTCCATGCTCGATCTCCCAGAGGCGACCGCTGTCGTCGAAATCCATGCCGAGCATATTGCGGTGGCCCCAGCTCCAGATCTCGTCGCTGGCCCCGGCGCGATCGGCGAGCGGGTTGCCGGGCGCGGGCGTGCCATCGGGGTTGAGCCGGACGATGGTGCCCAGCGTATTGCCGGTGTCCTGCGCCGGGGTCATCTTCTGACGATCGCCGCTGGCGACGAACAGGTAACGCTCGTCGGGGCTGAATTCGATGCGGTGCGAATAATGGCCGCGGCCGGTGACCTTGGGTGCCTGGCGCCAGATCACCGAGAGGTCCTCGATGGTGCACGACGTCGGCTGAGCGCAGACCATCTGTCCGCGCCCGACCACCGCGCCGCGGGTATCGCCTTCGCCCGCCTCGGCCCAGCTCAGATAGATCGTGCGGGTGTCGAGGCTGGACGACGCCTCGCTGTCGAGAAAAGCGATATCGCCCAGACCGCCCTGGCCGCCGTAATCGACCTGCGGAGCGCCGGTGATGGTGATCGCCTGCCGCGTCTCGGTGTCGATCGCGTGCAGTTCGCCCGGCTTGGTGGTGAGCACCAGCACCGAGGTGCCGGGAACGAAGGCGGAGGCCCATGGCTCGTCGAAGGTTCCGAAGCTCTCGATCGCGAATTCGCCGTCGAATTCGCCGCCAGAATTTGCGCCCGCAACCGGGGTCGATTGGGCGGTGCTATCCCCGCTCGCCGCGTTGCCGCAGCTTGCAGCAAGCAGCAGGGGCGATAGGGTGGCGGCGAGGACGGATGCTTTGGTCATGATGTGTGCAACTCCCGACAAAGGCCTTGGTGCCGCCCCGCTGATCATCGGCGTGGACGAAGCGGGTCGCGGCCCGCTGGCTGGCCCCGTTGTGGCGGCGGCGGTGGTGCTGTGCAAGCCTTGCCCCGAAGGTCTCGACGATTCCAAGAAGCTCTCCCGCGCCCGGCGTGCCGAGCTCGAGCCGCGGATCCAGTCCTGCTGCGCCTGGGGGCTGGGGGTGGTCGAGCCCGAGGATATCGACCGGCTCAACATCTTCGGCGCGACCATGCTGGCGATGACGCTTGCGGTGACACGGCTGGTCGAGGCGCTCGCTTGTGCACCCGACGGCGTGCTGATCGACGGCAATCTGACGCCGCATGGCCGCTGCGAGGGATGGCACTGGCCGGCGCGGGCGATCGTCGGCGGCGATGCGCTCGAGCCGTGCATCTCGGCCGCCTCGATCCTCGCCAAGGAACACCGCGACCGTCTGATGCGCGAGGCGGCGTACTCGCATCCGCATTACGGCTGGGAACGCAACGCCGGTTACGGAACGCCCGAGCATCTTGCTGCATTGAGGACGCACGGGCCGAGCCCGCTGCACCGCCGCAGCTTCGCTCCGGTCGCGCAAGTGGAGATGTTCGCATGAGCTTCGCCTTTTTCGATATTCCCGATCAGACCGGCAAGACCGCCATCGTTACCGGAGCCAATACCGGCATCGGTTTCGCCATCGCCGAAGGGCTGGCGCGCAAGGGCGCACGGGTCCTGCTCGCCTGCCGCGACGCCGACAAGGCGCAAGAGGCGCAGGAGCGGCTGGCATCGGGTCACGAGCGGGCGGATACCGAATTCCTGCCGCTGGATCTGGCGAACATCGCTTCGGTCCGCGACGCCGCCGAGAAGGCCGGTGAAGAGGAGCGGATAGACATTCTGGTCAACAATGCCGGGGTGATGATGCCGCCGCTGT
>JAHJPT010000090.1 GCA_018819685.1 Alphaproteobacteria bacterium | reverse complement strand
CGTGATAGCTGACTGTCACACCGTCCGTCCTAGCCATCATCGCTGCCGCCGTCGCTGCCGTCGCCATTGCATCCCCCAGGAGCATTCATGTCCCTAGCGCCCGACCCCGTGCCCCGGCCACTCGATTGTCTCGTCGATCGCGGCGAAGCCGATGCCTCGGCGCTGGTCCTGCGCGACCGCACCCTTAGCTATGCCGGGTTAAGAGAGCGTGTCGCGCTGCTCGCCGGGTGGCTGGCGAGCCGGGCGCAGGCGGGCGACAGGGTGGCGAGCTGGGCCGCCAAGGGCGAGCTTACGTGCCTGCTCCCGCTGGCCGCCGCGCGCGCCGGGATGGTGCATGTTCCGATCAACCCGCTGCTCAAGCATGCGCAGGCAGCGCATATCCTCGCCGACAGCGGCGCGGTGCTGCTGATCGGGACCGGTGCGCGGCTGAAGTCGCTGGAACAGCAGGATGTGCCCGGAACTTGCGAGCTGATCGAGGAGGGCGAGGCCTGGCGCAGCGCGGAGGGGTTGGCCACGCCGCTGCCAGCCGCGACCCGCGATCCGCAAGAACTCGCCGCGATCCTCTACACCAGCGGCTCGACCGGGCTCCCCAAGGGGGTGATGCTCAGCCATGCGAACATGTGGCTCGGCGCGGCCAGTGTGGCGCATTACCTTGGCTTGGCGGCGGACGACGTCACGCTGGCGGTGCTGCCGCTGTCCTTCGACTACGGCCAGAGCCAGTTGCTTTCGACCTGGTATGCGGGCGGATCGGTGGTCCCGCTGGACTATCTCTTCCCGCGGGATGTCGCGAAGGCCTGCGCCCGGCATGGCGTCACGACGCTGGCCGCGGTCCCGCCGCTGTGGGTCCAGCTTACCGAGACCGAGTGGGCAGACGAGGCCACACAGACAATGCGCCGGCTGACCAACAGCGGCGGCGCGCTCACCGCCGATCTGGTCCGTCGCCTGCGCGCACAGTTCCCCACAGCGCGGCTGTTCCCGATGTACGGACTGACCGAGGCCTTCCGCTCGACCTATCTCGACCCCGAACTGGTCGATGCGCACCCCACCTCGATGGGCCGCGCGGTTCCCTTCGCCGAAATCCTCGTGATCGACGACGCGGGCGAGCCCGCTGCTTCCGGCGAGGAGGGCGAGCTGGTCCATTGCGGTCCGCTGGTGGCGCAAGGCTATTGGCAGGATGAGGTGCGGACGGCGGAGAGGTTCAAGCCCGCTCCCACAGCGAGCGAATATGGCGGCATGGCGGTCTGGTCGGGCGACCGGGTCCGGCGCGCTGCCGATGGCCTGCTCTATTTCGTCGGACGGCGCGACGCCATGATCAAGAGCGCGGGGAACCGCATCAGCCCGCAGGAAATCGAGGAGGCGGCGCTGGCGACCGGACTGGTGGCGGAAGCGATCGCGCTGGGCGTGCCCGACGAGCGGCTGGGGCAGGCGGTCCATCTGGTGGTTCGCTCCGCGGCTCTGGCCGAACCCGATAACGAAAGGTTTTCCAAGGCTTTGGCAAAGGAACTTCCCAACTTCATGCAACCCCAGGCGATCCATTGGCGCGAGACCATGCCGACCAATCCCAACGGCAAGCTCGACCGCGCGGCGCTCGCGCGCGAGCTCGGCGCATGAGCGACAAACCCAAACCCACAGGCCCGATTCCGGCGGGCTACGAGGCCCGCGATGGTGCATTGCTGATCGGCGGCCGCAGCGCGGACGATTGGGCCGAGCAGGCGGGCCGTAGCCCGCTGTTCCTCTATTCGCGCGACCTGCTGGAACGGCGGATGGCCGATCTGCGCGCCGCCATGCCCGAGCGGCTGCGGATCAATTACGCTATCAAGGCCAACAGCTTCGAACCGGTGCTGAAGCTGATGGCGGGTCTGGTCGACGGGCTCGACATCGCCTCGGGCGGCGAACTGGCGCTGGTGCAGCAGGCGGGGATCGACACCGCGCGGGTCAGCTTCGCGGGACCCGGCAAGCGCGACGACGAGCTCGAGGCGGCGATCGCGGCCGGGGTCACGCTCAATCTCGAAAGCGAGGGCGAGGCGGCGCGCGCGCTGGCGATCGCCGAGCGGCTGGGCGTGACCCCGCGGTTCGCCATCCGCGTGAACCCCGATTTCGAGCTCAAGGGGTCGGGCATGAAGATGGGGGGCGGCGCGAAGCCCTTCGGGGTCGATGCCGAGCGCGTCCCCGCGCTGGCGCGGCTGGTGATCGACGCCGGCGCCGAATGGCGAGGCCTGCACATCTTCACCGGCAGCCAGGCGCTCGACGCCGAGGCGCTGGTCGTGGCGCAGGGCAATGTCCTCGACCTCGCCGACCGCATCGCCCGCGAAGCCGGGATCGCCATGCCCAAGCTCAACATGGGCGGCGGGTTCGGGATTCCCTATTTCCACGGCGACCGCCCGCTCGATATCGCGCGGGTGGGCGAGGCTCTGAACGAGCGCTTCGCCGCTCTGCCCGACAGTCTCGCGGACGCCGAACTCTATATCGAACTGGGGCGCTATCTGGTCGGCGAGGCGGGGGTCTATCTGACCCGGATCGTCGATCGCAAGGCCAGTCATAGCGAGACCTATCTGGTCACCGACGGCGGCCTG
>JAHJPT010000089.1 GCA_018819685.1 Alphaproteobacteria bacterium | reverse complement strand
TCTTGTTGCCGACCTTGTCCATCATGTCGGCGGCCTTGAGGCACAGCAGGCGGGTCATGTCGATGTCGATCCGGGCGCGTGCGACGCGTTCCTCCCAGACCGAATGCTTGTAGATCGGCTTGCCGAAGGCTTCGCGTTCCTGCAGCCGCCGGCACATCTTCTCGAGCGCTTCCTCGGCCACGCCGATGGTGCGCATGCAGTGATGGATGCGGCCCGGCCCGAGGCGGCCCTGCGCGATCTCGAAGCCGCGGCCTTCGCCCAGCAGCATGGCCGAGACGGGGACGCGGACGTCCTTGAGCTCGACCTCCATATGGCCGTGCGGCGCATCGTCATAGCCGAACACCGGCAAATGGCGCAGGATGTTCACGCCCTTGGCGTCGTTGGGCATCAGGATCATCGACTGCTGCGCATGGCGCCCGGCATTGGGATCGGTCTTGCCCATCACGATCGACACCTTGCAGCGCGGATCGCCGAGGCCGGAAGACCACCATTTGCGCCCGTTGATGACGTATTCGTCGCCATCGCGCTCGATCCGGGTTTCGATGTTGGTGGCGTCGGAGGACGCGGTGAAGGGCTCGGTCATCAGGAAGGCGGAGCGGATCTCGCCGTTCATCAGCGGAGTGAGCCATTCTTCCTTCTGCTCGCGCGTGCCGTAGCGGTGGAACACCTCCATATTGCCGGTATCGGGGGCGGAGCAGTTGAAGACCTCGGAGGCAAAGCCGATTCGGCCCATTTCCTCGGCGCACAGCGCATATTCGAGATTGGTCAGGCCGGGGCCTTCGAACTCGTAGCTGTCGTCGACATGATGGTGGCTGTCGTTGCGCGGCGGCATGAACAGGTTCCAGATGCCCTGGTCCTTTGCCTTGGCTTTCAGCTCCTGGACCACGGGGATCACCTTCCAGCGATCGCCCTCGGCATCCTGTTCGCGATAGGTCGGCACCGCCGGGCGGACATGGTTGGCGATGAAATCCCTGACCCTGTCGCGCCAATAGACCTGCCGTTCGGTGGGTTCGAAATCCATATCCGCTATCCTCTCTCGTGAAATTCGTTGCTCGATGAAACTGGCAGAGCGGGCCCGCCGCGCCAAGCGAAAACCGGGTCCGGCGCTAGGGCGGAGTGGCCCCGGCATCGATATCGGCGCGCGCGGCGCTGTCGAGTGCCGCAAGCCTCGCCTCGTGATCTTCGCGGCCGATCGGGAAGCGCGCCAGCCAGAACGCGGCGAACAGCGCCAGCGCAACCGACATCCCCAGATAAAGCAGGATCATGCTGGCAAGAACAGGCTGTTCGACCGTGCCCGGCGCGGAGTTGGTCGGCAATTGCGACAGGCCGATGATCTGGCCGGTCACGAAGATGCCGGCGCCGGTCGCGCATTTCTGAATGAACCAATTGCCCGCATAAAATGAACCCTCGGCCCGCCTGCCGCTGCGCTCCTGGAACGCCTCCACGATCTCGGCAATCATTGAGGAGGCCGAGATCATCATGACGATGCCGAACATATTGGCGAACAGCAGGAAGCCGAAATAGAGCAGCGTGGAGGTCTGCACCGCTGCGAGTGCGCCGGTCGCGCCCGGTTCCGGTGGCGCGCCGACTTCGGGCCAGAGGCCGGCAAGGAACAGCAGAAACGGGGTCGCGATCAAGATCACGCTGACGATCGCTCCGATCGCCGCGGTCCTGGCCTTGCCCCAGCGGCGGTGCATCGGCCCGACAACGAAGAACATCATCACCACCGACAGGAACAGCACCACCGGATATCCGACCAGTTCGACGCTCGACATCTGCCAGACGAAAATGTTGAGATAATTGGTGATCGAGAAGGTCATTCCCTGGCTGACATAGGCCGCCAGACCGCCCAGCGCGAAGATCAGGAAGGCTTTTTCGCGAAAGGCGTCGACGATTTCCGAAAAGGCAGTGCGGATGGTGAAGGGCGGCGGCTTGTGCGCGGGCAGATGCGCCACGAGCTTGTGCTGCCCGATCGCCGAGCCGACCACCGACACGAAGATCAGCAGCGCACCGAAGATGCCGAAGTAGCTGTAACCGCCCGCCTGCAACAGCCCCTCGGAGCCGGGCATGAAGACGGTGTATGCCAGCAGCATCATCACCAGCCCGCCCATCCAGCCGAATAGGTAGCGATAGCGGAACAGCGTGGTGCGCTCGTCGTAATCCTGCGTGATCTCGGGCAACAGGCTGACCGACGGCACCTCGCAGGCCGACAGCAGCACGCGCACGGTCACCGCGATCCCGAGCAGTTCCCAGAAACCGGGTGTGCCGTCGATGGTGGGGTTCCACAGCACCGCCCAGGCCAGCGCCAGCGGCAGCGCGGCGGCGTAGAGCCACGGCAGACGGCGCCCCCAGCGGGTGTAGGTCCGGTCCGACAGATTGCCCAGGATCGGATCGACGAAGGCATCCACGACCAGCGCTGCGGCCAGCGCCAGGCTGACCGTCCCGGCATCCATGCCGAGCACCTGATTGTAGAAGATCAGCAGGAAGAAGCTGAAGCCGCTGTCCTTCACCCCGAAGGCGACCGCGCCGAAGCCGTGGATGATCTTGAGCCGCTGCGGGAGCGGGCCGGTGACGAAGCTCATGCCTTGGATTCGCTCACCTGCTTCTCCGCCGCCTCCGCCATCGCGAGCAGCGCGTCGAACATCTTGGGCGCATCCTCGTCCCAGCTCTCGCGCGGGCCGATCGTGATCCCGCCATCGACCAGCAGCGAGGTGCCGTTGACGAAGCCAGCCGCCTCGCTCGCCAGAAAAGCGACCGCCTCGGCGATGTCGGCGGGCTGACCGCCGCGCTTCACCGGCTGGGCATTGCTCGACATCTGCGCCAGAACGCCCTTGGCAATCGCCTTGGCCTCGCCCGAGATTTCGAGCGAAGAGGTGAAGATATCGGTGTTGATGAAGCCCGGCTGCACCGCGTTCACCCGGATCGAATGGCGCGCAAGATCGGCGGCGGCCAGCTTGGTGACATGCAGCACCCCCGCCTTGGCGACGGCATAGGCGGTCGGCGAATAGCCGGGCCCGACCGCGGCGACGCTGGAGACGTTGACGATGCTGGAGCCGCCGGTCCGCGTCGAGGGCCGTCCGATCATGTGCGGCACGGCGTAACGGATCCCCATCGCGACCGAGCGCAGCAGCAGATCCATGGTCGCATCCCAGTCGGCGGGCTCGATCTCGTCGATCGGCGCGCGCGCTCCGCCGGTCCCGGCGTTGTTGAGCAGCGTGTCGATCCCGCCGGTCTCGCTCGCGGCGAAATCCATCAGCGAACGGATCGCCTCGACATCGCAGACGTCGCATTGGCGGAAGCGGATATCGCCCTCGCTTTCGCGCGCCAGTCTTTCGCCGCCTTCGGTGTCGATATCGGCGGCAATGACCACGGCACCCTCGCGGGCAAACAACCGGGCGCTCTCAGCCCCGATGCCCGCTGCGGCGCCCGTCACGACCACGGTTTTTCCCGAGAATCGCACTCTTTTCTCCCACTCTCTCTGGCCGCGCAGCTTAGGGCTGAGGGCGCGCGGGTCAACGCAAACCGGCTGACGCTACGGCATGGCGCTTCATCGTCATTGCCCTTGCGGCGCGGGTGCGAATCGACCTAACGTTAACGTCAAGAGACGAGGCACCGAGAGGAGAGACTGATGTCCGATCTGGAAGGATTCCGCAGCAAGGTCCGCGACTGGCTGGAAGCGAACTGCCCGGCCGAAATGCGCCAACCGGTCCGCGACGAAGGCGACGTCTATTGGGGCGGCCGCAACGCCAGCTTCAAGAGCGATGCGCAGAAGCAGTGGTTCGAGGCCTGCCGCGACAAGGGCTACACCGTCCCCGAATGGCCCAAGGAATACGGCGGCGCCGGTCTTTCGCCGGCGGAGGGCAAGATCCTGCGTCAGGAAATGGCGCGGATCGACGCGCGCCCGCCGCTCTCGAGCTTCGGCATCTGGATGCTCGGCCCGGCGCTGCTCCACTTCGGCACCGAGGGCCAGAAGCAGCGCTTCCTCCGCGAAATCGCGAATGGCGAGATCCGCTGGTGCCAGGGCTATTCGGAACCGGGGTCGGGCTCCGATCTGGTCTCGATGCAGACCTTCGGCGAAGACAAGGGCGATCACTGGGTGGTCAACGGCCAGAAGATCTGGACCTCCTACGCCGACGAAGCCGACTGGATCTTCTGCCTCGTCCGCACCGACAAGGAGAACAAGTATCAGGGCATCACCTTCATGCTGTTCGACATGGAGAACGAGGGCGTCAGCACCAAGCCGATCAAGCTGATCAGCGGCAACAGCCCGTTCTGCGAAACCTTCATGGACGATGTGAAGGTGCCCAAGAGCTATGGCGAGGACATTCCCGGCTACGTCGGCGAGATCAATCGCGGCTGGGACGTGGCGAAATATCTGCTG
>JAHJPT010000088.1 GCA_018819685.1 Alphaproteobacteria bacterium | reverse complement strand
GCGTCCCGACCGCTTCCAGGCCGGTCAGAAGATCGATGCGCTGGTCACCGGCTTCGACCGTTCGAAGAAGCCGACCTTCTCGATCAAGGCGCGTCAGATTGCCGACGAGAAGGAAGCCGTGGCGCAGTTCGGTTCGTCCGACTCGGGCGCTTCGCTCGGCGACATCCTCGGCGCCGCGCTGAAGAAGTCCGACGAATCCTGAGCTCGCGAGCACCCTGAGCCGCTTCGGCTGAGGGAACTCGAAACCTGAAACGGCAAGGCCCGCCCTCCCATCCGGGAAGGCGGGCCTTTCCTTTTGGGCTTGGGTGCGTAGAATCGAACCCATGCTCCAGATTCACCAATTCCCCTGCCTGACCGACAATTACGGTTTCCTGCTCCACGACCCCGCCAGCGGCGAGACCGCGGCGATCGACACTCCCGACGGGGCCGAATACCTCCGCCAGGCCGATGCCAGGGGGTGGCGGATCACGCAGATCTGGAACACCCACTGGCATCCCGACCACGCGGGCGGAAATGCGGCGATCGTCGAGGCGACCGGCGCGACCGTGGTCGCTCCGCAGGAGGTCGAGCGTCTATCGCCCATCGACCGGCTGGTAGGCCATGGCGACACGGTGACCATCGGCGCCCACGAAGCGCGGGTGATCGACGTCTCGGGCCACACCAACGGCCATATCGCCTATCATCTGCCCGCGGACGGCATCGCCTTCGTGGGCGACAGCGTCTTCGCGCTGGGCTGCGGGCGGATGTTCGAGGGCGAGCCGGCGCAGTTCTGGGACAGTCTCCAGCGGATCAAGGCGCTCCCCGCCGAAACGGTGCTCTATTGCGCGCATGAATACACGCAGGCCAACGCCCGCTTCGCGCTCCACGCCGATCCCGGCAATGCGGCATTGCAGACCTATGCGCAGGAGATCGACGACAAGCGCGCGCGCGGCGAGCCGACCGTTCCCACCCGGCTCGACCGCGAGCTTGCGACCAACCCCTTCCTGCGCGCGGACGAGCCCGCCTTGCAGGCACAATGGGGGGGAGAAGACCCGGCGCAGACCTTCGCCGCGCTGCGCGCAGGCAAGGACAATTTCTAGCCTGGATCAGGCGGTGGGTGTCCGCTCTTGAAGGCGCTCCGGGTAACCGCGCTCAGCCCCGATCTTTCCGGACTGGCGCTGGCCGATACCCCGCGGCCGGAGCGGGGCCGCGGCGAAGTGCTGGTGCGGGTCCGCGCCGCTTCGCTCAACTACCCCGACCTGCTGATGACGCGCGGCGATTACCAGTTCAAGCCGCCGCTGCCGTTCGTCTCGGGTCTCGAGATGGCGGGCGATGTCGTCGAAGCCGACGCCGAGAGCGGCTTTGCCGCCGGCGATCGTGTCATGGGCGGCGCCAAGACCGGAGCGTTCGCCGAATACGTCGCCCTGCCCCCCGGCGCGCTCCGTCCCGTGCCAGACGGCCTATCCTATCCGCAGGCTGCCGCGATGGGCGCTGCCTACCACACCGCCTATGTGGCGCTGGTCGAACTGGGACAATTGCAGGCGGGCCAGGCGGTGCTGGTCCATGGGGCCAGCGGCGGGGTCGGTCTGGCTGCCTGCGATCTGGCGCGGTCGCTGGGAGCGAGGGTGATCGCCGCCACCCACCGGGGCGACAAGCGCGACGCGCTGGGGGCGATCGCCCGGCCCGACGCGACCATCCTCAACACCGGCAGGTTCCGCGAGGAAGTGGCCGAACTGACCGACGGACGGCTGTGCGATCTGGTCTTCGATCCGGTCGGAGGCGCTGTCTTCGACGAAAGCACGCGCTGCGTCGCATTCGGCGGCAAACTGCTGGTGGTGGGCTTCGTCGCCGGGCGGATACCCGAGATCGCGGTCAACATACCGCTGATCAAGGGGTTCTCTGTCGTGGGAGTGCGCGCCGGCGAATATGCCCGCCGCTTTCCCGAACGTGGCCGCCGGATCGCCGCGGCCATCGACGAACTGGCGAGCGCCGGCAAAATCGCCCCGCATATCGACCGGATTCTGCAGCTCGCCGACTGGCGGGAAGCCTTTCAGGCGATGGAGCGCGGCGAGATCATCGGTAAGATCGTCCTCGAACCGTAAAGCCTACAGCCCCGAGATGATCTCGTCGGCCAGTTCGCGATCCCTGGCGGCATCGTGCTTTTCGGAGATCAGCTTGCGGCTGGCAGCGGTCGCCGCCCGTGCAGCGCGATTGCGCACGTCTTCGATCGCATCGCGTTCGGCGGCGGCGATCTTGTCCTCCGCCATCCGCTGGCGACGCGCGACCATTTCCGCGCTGTCTTCTTCCGCCCGCTGGAGGACCGCACCGGCCTCGGTGCGCGCATTGGCCAGCATCGCTTCGGCATCCTTCTGTGCGTCGGCGATCTTGGCGGCGTATTCGTCGCGCAGGGCCTCGGCCTCCGCGCGCAGCTTCTTGGCTTCGTCGAGCTGCTCGCGGATCGCGGCGATCCGGCTGTCGAGCCCGCCGGCGATGGTCCTGTGCACCTTGGCGCCGAAGAAGGCGATGAGCAGCAGCACCAGCATCGCGATCGAGACCCACTGGTAGGGCGCTAGCCCCATCAGCGTGGGTTCGATGTGCTTGGCCGCGCCGGCGTCGATTTCGGTGTAGGCCGCGCCGGCTTCGGTGGCGAAAACTTCGGGAGCGTTAGCCATGAGCAAGCGATTCCTTAACGGCCTGGGTCGCGACCGGCCGGCTTACCTCGACCCCGGCCAGCCGCCGGACGATGTCCTGCGCGGCATCGGCGGCGACCATCTCGACCTCGCTCATGGCTTCGGTCCGCGCAGTCTCGATCCGCTGCTCGGCCTCGGCCAGCTGCGTATCGAGCCGCTCCTGCGCCTCGGCGAGGTGTTGTTCGGATTTCCTCGCCGCATCGGCCTTGGCCTTGACGACGAGGTCGTGCGCAGCCGCACGATTGGCATTCTCACGTTCACGCCATGCCTCTTCTTCCGCATCGGCGCGGTCGCGTGCGCTCTGCGCGGCAGCGAGATCGTCGGAGATCTGCTTGTCGCGCATCGACACGGTTTCCATCACCCGCGGCACCATGCCGCGACCGATCACGAAGAAGGTGAGGCCGAAGAACACCAGCAGCCAGAACAGCTGGCTGGAGAAGGTTTCGGCGGCTTGGGCAATCTGGGGCATGAGGCGTGCTCTTGCAGCGGCCGCGGGCCGGAGAGCATCCCCGGCCCGCCCGATTGTTCGTGTCTTAGGCGACGAAGATCAGGATCATCGCGACGACGAAGGCCAGCAGGCCGAGGAGTTCGGCG
>JAHJPT010000087.1 GCA_018819685.1 Alphaproteobacteria bacterium | reverse complement strand
CGAGGTCGTAATGCGCCGAAATGTTCTTCTGCGCCCCGGCATGGGTGTTGCGGTTGACCAGATGCGCCAGCCTGAGCGCGTGGCGGAACGGCCCCTTGGCGCGGCCGGTGTCGCCCAGCCGCTCGGCGTGCTGCATGAACAGCGCGAACAGCGGCACCGGATCGGGGCTCCACCATTCGCCCGCTTCCCAGGCCTGGTACCAGCCGACCGAGCCGTTGGAGGCCAGCCGCACCAGCGCGTTCCAGCTGCGCAGTTCGACGGTGCATTCGAACCCCGGTGCACGCCCGCCGAGCCTGCGAGGGCTGCCGTCGGGAAGCGTGCCGTGGATGGTGCCCCGGGTCAGCGCGGCGTCGATCCGGTCGAGCAGCCGGCCCAGCGTCGGCGCGGTCAGCCGCGCCAGCAGGCCGGGCTTGCGCGCGAAACGCTGCGCCCCCTGCAGCAATTCGAGCCCCCGCTCGCTCTGGCCCCGTTTGGCTGGGCGCGGTTCGCTGTTGGCTCGGGCGGTCTGCATGTCCATCGCCGGTTCCTATCGCGCGGCCTTGCACGACAGGCAAGCTACTCGCCCCGGCTGTCCCGATATGCGGTCAGCGCCCGTTCGCGCGCTTCGCGGTGCTCGACGATCCGCGCCGGATAATTGCCGCGCTCGCCATCGGGCGGATCGTGGATATCGGCATCGCAGAGATGCGCCAGTTCGGGGACGAATTCGCGGATGTAATCGCCCGCGGCGAATTTTGCGCTCTGCGTCAGCGGCGCCATGATCCGCACGAACATGTTGCTGTCCACCCCGGTGCCCGAAATCCACTGCCAGTTGACGCCGTTGTTGGCGTAATCGGCATCGACCAGACAGTCCCAATACCACTGCTCGCCATGCCGCCAGTCGATCAGCAAATGCTTCACGAGGAAGCTCGCAGCGATCATCCGGACGCGGTTGTGCATCCAGCCGGTACGCCACAGCTGGCGCATCCCGGCATCGACGATCGGATAGCCGGTCATGCCCCGCTGCCAGGCGCGCAGATCCTCCGCGATCAGATGGCCGCGGTTCGGATTGCGCCAGACCTCGTCATAGCCTTCGCGATAGCCCGTCCGCGCGTAATCGGGGAACTGGTCGATCACGTTCTGCGCGTAATCGCGCCAGATCAGTTCCTTGGCGAAGGTCTGCCAGCCCTGTCCGCGCCGCCCCTTGAGCGCATGCCAGACCTGCGCGGGGCTGATCTCGCCCCAGTGGAGATGCGGAGACAACCGGCTGGAACCGTCCTCGGAGGGGAGGTTGCGCGCCTCGTCGTACTCCGCGACCGACTCGCTCCATTGCGCCAGCCGCTCCTGCGCAGCGCCTTCACCGATGTGCCAGAAGTCGCGGATCCCCCCCGCCCAGTCGGGGTCGGTCGGAAGCAAGTTCCAATCGTCCAGATCGTCGCTTTCGGGCCATGCCTCGGGCGAGGAGATCGTCCCGGGCTCGCCCAGCGTGTCGCGTGGCGGCATCCGCTCGAGCAGCGACTTCGAGAATGGGGTGTAGATCTTGTAGGGATCGCCCGATCCGGTGGTCACCGCACCCGGCGGGAGCAGGTAATTGCCGTCGTAGAGCTCGAGCGCGGCATCCTCGCCCAGCGCATCGCGTAACTCGTCCTCGGCCTCCTTCCACCAAGGCTCGTAATGGCGGATGGCGTGGACGCAGCGCGCCCCGGTCTGCGCGGCGATGGCGGCGAGAATCTGCGGCGCATCGCCGCGGCGCAGAACGATCCGCGAATGCCGCGAACCGAAACTGCGCGCGAGGCTGTCGAGCGAGTGATGCAGCCAAACCCGCGCCGCACCGCCATAGGCGTGATCGCCCGCGCGGGCTTCGTCGAGCACGAACACCGGGATCACCGGCCCGGCCTGCGCGGCGGCATGCAGCGCGGGCTGGTCCGCGAGGCGAAGGTCGCGCCGCAGCCAGACGATCTGCGGCGCGCTCATGGCGCGGTGCGCACCTGCGGACAGGCCCCGGCTGGAATCTGCACCGAAAAGCGGTCGCCCGCCCTGGGATCGGAGAAGCGCGCGTCGCGCAGCCACAGCGTGCCGTCCTCGCGCGGTTCGACGAAGGGAGTCCGCGACCAAAACAGGAAGGCGTCGATATCCCTGCTGTCGCGCCGGGCTTGGGTGAAATCGCAGCCATCGAGCGGCACCCCGGCGAGCGTGCGCCGATCGGTCATATAGAGCCCGTTGCCTCCGGAGATCATCTCGCGAGCGAGCGAAAAGAAGGGCGGCGGGCTGGCGATCACCACCTCGGTCCCGACAGGGCTACTTACGAGCGCCGCCTCGGCGCGCGCGGTGATCCAGCCGTTCAATCCGATATAGAGCGCCGCCACGGAGAGCGCGACCCGCGCGGGCCGGCGCCATTCGCCGCCGCGCTTCTCGCGCCGCAGCGAGAACCAGGTCGCAAAGCCCATCACCAGCCACAACCAGATATCGATGATGAACAGCACATCGCCATAATACCAGGTGCTGGAGAACGGCTCGAGCAGACGGATGCCGTAGACATTGAGCCAATCGAGCGCAGGATGAAACAGGCAGGCGATCAGGCCGAGCGCGTAGAGCCAGCCGAAATGGACCGGCAGGCGTTTGTCAGGGCGCTTGCCTCGCCCGGTCTGCCAGCGGTCGAACCACCACAGCCCGCCTGCAAGCAGCAGCGGCAACAGCACCAGCGCGATCGGCCCGTGGGTGATCCCGCGGCGGAAACCGAGATGCTCCACCCCGTCGAGCCAGAAGAAGCAGGCTGCGTCCACATCGGGCAGGTTCGCGCCGACGATCAGCGCGGGCATCGCGAGCCCCGTTTTACGCTTGAGCCCCGCCTGCCCGATCAACGCGCCGACAAGCGAATGGGTGAGATTATCCATAGGAAGTCGGGTTCACACGAAGCCACGAAGATGTCGAGTTCAACGCAACGGCCGCCAGTAATCATTGGCCACCCGTCGGAGGCCCTCCTTGAAGGTGGCTTGCCGGAAATTCATCAGCAGTCCGAGCGGTAGGCCCATCAGCCGCAGATAAGTCAGCACCTGCTTGCCGTGGACCGGCGCCAGCCGCTCGATCGATTTGAGCTCCACTATCAGCGTGCGTTCGACCAGCAGATCGATCTTGAATGCGTTGTCTACGACAACGCCCTTGTATGTCAGCGGCATGGCCACCTGCCGCGAGACCGCAATCCCGCGCCGCGCCAGTTCCGCCGCCATCAACTGCTCGTAGGCACTTTCCAGTAGACCCGGCCCGAGATCCTTATGCAGGTGAAAGCCGCAATCGATCACCTGGGTGGCGAGCGCCTCGATATCGACTGGGTCCGACATCTTCGTGCCTTCGTGTGAACCAAACTCAGACCGGCTCCCCCGCCGCATCAACGGTCCAGGTCTGCCCCGTCCCGAGCAGCTTCGCCAGATCCGCCTGCTTGCCCTCGCTCGCCTTGGTGCGCTCGGCGATCACCGCATCTTCGTAGGTCGGGCGCGGATGGTCGTAGAGCACGCCCAGCGCCATCGGGAACGGTCCGAAGGGCATCTCGACCAGCATATGCGCCAGCGAACGGTTGCGAACGTCGTGGACCACCACGCCTGCCGCCTGCCAGTCGCCGTCGATGACATCGACCACCGCGAGCTGCAGATCGACTGTGTCGAGCGCGAGCCCCTTGGTCCCGCCCGCGAACAGCATCGGCTCGCCATCCTCCAGCCAAAGCTGGCGATCCTCGGCACCCTTGGGGGCGGCGAAATCGTCGAACACGTCCTTGTTGTAGACGATGCAGTTCTGGAAGATCTCGATGAAGGCCGCCCCCTGATGCGCATGCGCGGCGATCAGCACTTCGGGCAGCTTCTTCGACACGTCGAAGCCGCGTGCCACGAAGCGCGCGCCGCTGCCCAGCGCGAAGGCGGCGGGCCGGGCGGGATGGTCGTAGCTCCCGATCGGGGTCGAGGGCGAGCGCGTGCCCTCGCGGCTGGTCGGCGAAGCCTGACCCTTGGTGAGGCCGTAGATCTCGTTGTTGAACAGCATGATCTGCATGTTCACATTGCGGCGCAGCACATGCATCAGATGGTTGCCGCCGATCGAGAGCCCGTCGCCGTCGCCGGTCACCAGCCAGATGTCGAGCGCCGGATTGGCGAGCTTGATCCCCGTCGCCACCGCCGGCGCGCGGCCGTGGATGGTGTGGAAGCCATAGCTTTCGATGTAATAGGGGAAGCGGCTCGAACAGCCGATGCCCGAGACGAACACCGTGTTCTTGGGATCGCATCCCAGCTGCGGCAGCGTGCGCTGGACCGCTTTCAGGATCGCGTAATCGCCGCAACCGGGGCACCAGCGCACCTCCTGGTCGGTTTCCCAGTCCTTGAGCGTGGTGGTGATGGGGCTCATGTCGTTCATTGGTTTACCGCCTTGTTCGGATTTCCCGTGCCCGGCAGCGCGGCCCCGTCGCCGTGGAACGGCGCATCGGGCTGGCTGCCGTCGTCATGGCCGGATTCCAGATTGGGCAATTGCTGCTCGTTGACGGCGACTTCGCCGCCTTCATTGCCTTCGATCCCGTCGAAGAACTTGCCGATCGCTTCTTCCAGCTCCGCGATCTGGAACGGCTGCCCGCTGGTCTTGGTCAGCGGACGGGCATCGATCAGGAACTGGTCGCGCAGCACGGTCTTGAACTGGCCGGTGTTCATTTCGGGCACCAGCACATGGTCGAACCCGCGCAGCAGCTCGCCCAGATTCGCGGGCAGCGGCCAGATGTGGCGGACGTGGATATGCGCGACCTTGCGCCCCTTGGCGATGCTTCGGCGAACCGCCTGGAGGATCGGCCCGTAGGTCGAGCCCCAGCCGACCACCGCAAGGGTCCCGCCGGGCTCGCCCAGCGCGATCTCCTGATCGGGCACCGGGATGTTCTCGATCTTGGCCTTGCGCAGATCGGTCATCCGCTGATGGTTGTCGGGCGAATAGTCGATATTACCGGTTTGCTCGTGCTTCTCGATCCCCCCGATGCGATGCATCATGCCGGGCGTACCGGGCTTGATCCACGGGCGTGCCCCGACGTCGTTGCGCTTGTAGGGCAGCAATTGCTCGCCGCGCGGCTCGGTCAGGAACTCGGCCGGAAACGGCGTGAAATCTGCAGGGTCCGGCACTTTCCATGGCTCGGCGGCATTGGCGATATAGCCATCGGTCAGCAGCATCACCGGGGTCATGTATTTCACCGCGAGCCGGCACGCCTCGATCGCGCATTCGAAGGAATCCGACGGGCTGCGCGCCGCGATCACCGGCATCGGCGCATCGCCGTTGCGACCGTAGACCGCCTGATAGAGATCGCTCTGCTCGGTCTTGGTCGGCAGACCGGTGGAAGGCCCGCCGCGCTGCGAATTGACCACCACCAGCGGCAGTTCGGTCATGATGCCCAGCCCCATCGCCTCGGTCTTGAGCGCGATGCCCGGACCCGACGAACTGGTGATCCCGAGGCTCCCGGCGTAGCTCGCGCCGATCGCGGCGCAGATCGCGGCGATCTCGTCTTCCGCCTGGAAGGTGGTGACGCCGAATTCCTTGAGGCCGGCCAGATGGTGCAGGATCGCGCTTGCAGGGGTGATCGGATAGCCGCCGAAGAACAGCGGCAGCTGCGCCAGCTGCGCGCCCGCCACCAGCCCGAGCGACACCGCCTCGGCGCCGGTAACGGTGCGATAGAGCCCCGGTTCGCTTGGCACCGGGGGCATGTGCAATTGCTTGAGCGGGCCGGAAAGCTCGGCCGTCTCGCCATAGGCGTGACCGGCGTCGAGCGCGGCGATATTGGCATCCGCGATATCGGGCTTGCGCGCGAATTTGGCCCGCAGCCAGTCATGGATCGGGGTGCGGTCGCGATCGAACAGCCACAGCGCGAGGCCCAGCGTCCACATGTTCTTGGACCGCAGCGCATCCTTGTTGCCCAGCCCATAGGGCTTGACCGCCTCGATCGTCTTCTCGCTGATGTCGAAGGCGAGCAGGTCGTATTTGGCCAGGCTGCCGTCCTCGAGCGGGTTGGCGTCGTAATGTGCCTTGTCGAGATTGCGCTTGGTGAAGGCGCCGGTGTCGGCGATCACCAGCCCGCCCGGCTTCAAGGCCGCGATGTTCACCTTGAGCGCGGCGGGGTTCATCGCCACCAGCACGTCGGGCGCATCGCCCGCGGTGTTGATCTCGCGGCTGCCGAAATTGATCTGGAAGGCCGAGACGCCGAACAGTGTGCCCTGCGGCGCGCGGATCTCGGCGGGGAAATCGGGGAAGGTCGCCAGATCGTTGCCCGCCAGCGCGGTGGACAGGGTGAACTGTCCGCCGGTCAGCTGCATGCCGTCGCCGCTGTCGCCGGCGAACCGGACCACGACCGCTTCGGGAGTGTCAGAAATGCCGTCCTGCGGCGCGGTGGCGGCAGTAGCCATCCGGTAATTCCTTGTCGCGCGTCGCATCCGACGCTGGTGTCATTCGATAGTCGGGACCTAGGAGCCGCCCCCTGCTCCCGCAATCAAGTTTTTCTCCGCCGACGACAAAAACGCGGCTGGCAAAGCCCGGTCGAGACGCTAAGCCTTCGCGAAAGGGAACAGGGAGACCGGCGATGGACAAGAGCGAACATTACGTGCGCGAGGATGTGCGCGGATTTCTCGACATGCTCGAGCAGATGGGCGGCAAGGGCGTCGAGGAAGTCGGCGCGGTCGATGGCCGCCAGCAGATGCGGGCGATGAAAGCGGTCGCCGAAGCCGATAATCGCGCGCTCGCCGTGCACCGCGATCTCACCTGCCCCGGCCCCGAGGGCGATATCCCGCTGCGGCTCTACGACACGAAGGAAAGCCGCGAGGCCGGACCCTGCGTGGTGTTCATCCACGGCGGTGGCTTCGTGATCGGCGATATCGAGGTTTACGATTCGCTGTGCAGCGAGATCGCCCACCAGCTCGACCTGCCGGTGGTCTCGGTCGAATATCGGCTCGCTCCCGAACACCCTTTCCCTGCCGCGCCCGACGATTGCGAGGCGGCGGCGCGTTGGATCGCCTCCTCTCCCGCCGAGCTGGGCCGCGAGGTCACCGGGCTGGTCATCAGCGGCGACAGCGCCGGCGGCAATCTCACCATCGTCACCACCAACCAGCTGGTCAACGAACCCGCTGCAGTGCCCGTGCTGGTGCAGGCGCCGATTTACCCGGTGGCGAGCGATATCACCGAGCACAGCAGCT
>JAHJPT010000086.1 GCA_018819685.1 Alphaproteobacteria bacterium | reverse complement strand
GCCGCCGCTCGAGCGGATCGCCTGGCTGCTGGCGGGTTTCGCGCTGCTGACGGCGCTGCGCGGCGTGGTCCTGTGGCGCCGCGATCTGCTGCTGGCACGGCTCCAGATCGGCTTCGTCGAGAACCTGCGCGCACGGCTCGCGCGGGGGCTGGCGAATGCCCGCTGGCAGCGCCTCGCCGCGATCGGCCACAGCCGCGTGACCCATCTGATGGGGGGCGACATCCAGCGTTGTGGCGCGGGCGTCCACTTCCTTTTCCAGAGCGGCGTGGCGCTGGTGATGCTCGCCGGGCTCGCCGTGTTGGCGCTGCTGCTCTCGCCGCTGCTGACTGCCGTCGCCGCCGCGCTGCTTGGTATCGGCGCAGCGGCGCTGTTCGCGCTGAATCGGCAGGCGGGCGACGTCGGGCGGCAGGTGACCAACTCCAATCTGTCGCTCATGACCGCGCTCGGCCAGTTCCTGGGCGGGATGAAGCTGGCGATCGGTCAGAACCTCCAGGGCAGCTTCGTCCGCGCTTTCGAGCAAGATCTCGATGCCAGCGCCCGCAGCCAGGCGGGCTTCGTCGGCCAGCAGGCGATGCTGCGCGGGCTGTGGGGCCTGCTCGCCGCCGCGGTTGCCGGGGCGACACTGTTGCTGGGCTTCGGCTGGCTGGGCCTGCCCGCGCCCGTGCTGATCGCCTTTCTGGTGGTGCTGGCGCGCGCCAGCGCTCCGGCGCTGCAGATCCAGCTCGGCGTTCAGCAGATCGCCTACAGCCTGCCCGCCTGGGACGCGGTCGAGGCGATGCGCCAGGAACTGGCACTTTGCGCGGCACCTTCATCGCGCGCGACCGGGCCGCAGCTCGGCGGGGTTATCGAACTCGGCGGCGTCGGCTATCGTCACGGCGATAACGGGGCGGGGGTGGACGCCGTCAGCCTGCGCCTGATGCCCGGCGAAATGGTCGGCCTCGCCGGGCCTTCGGGTGCGGGCAAGACGACGCTTGTCGATCTGCTTGCCGGTCTGCTCGTTCCCCAGAGGGGCTCCATCACGGTCGGCGGTGTGCCACTGGTCGAAGCCAATGCAGCGCACTGGCGCGAACGGATCGCCTATGTCGCGCAGGACCCGTTCCTGTTCCACGACAGCATCCGCGCCAATCTGCTGTGGTCCTGCCCCGATGCGAGCGAGGACGAGTTGACGCAAGCTCTGGCGCTGGCGGGTGCCGAGCGCCTGATCGCGAAGCTGCCCCACGGGCTCGACACCCCGGTCGGCGAGAAGGGTGCGCTGATTTCCGGCGGCGAGCGTCAGCGGCTCGCGCTGGCGCGGGCGCTGCTGCGGCGCCCAGCTTTGCAGATCCTCGACGAGGCGACCAGCGCGATCGATCTCGCCGGCGAACGTGCTTTGCTCGAGCGTCTCCTGGCGCTCGTCCCGCGGCCGACCATCGTCACGATCGCCCACCGCAGCGAAAGCCTCGCCCGCTGCGACCGTCTGCTGACGCTCGAAGCGGGTCGGCTGACAGCCGATTGCCGCGCAGGCATGGCAGCATGAGCAGGCGGGTCTCTCCCGAGCTGGCGCTGGGTTTCGCCTGCTGCCGCTGGCCGCGCAGCGACACGGGCGATGCCGCAGTCCGCGCGGCAGCGGGCGGAGCGATCGACTGGGAGCGGTTCGCCGGGATCGTCGCGCGCAACCGGATCAGCGCACTGGTCAAGGATGCGCTCGACCGTGCGGGCGTGGAGGCACCGGCAGCGGTCGCGGCGCAATTGTCGCAGGGGCAGAGCAACGCTGCCTTCACCTCGCTCGCGCTGGCCCGCGAGTCCATTCGGCTTCAGCGCGCTTTCGACGAAGCCGGGCTGCCCGCGCTGATCGTCAAGGGCGCACCGATGGCGATGCTCGCCTATGGCGATCTCGGGCGCAAGGAATCCTGGGATATCGATCTTGCGACCGACCCGGTTTCGGTGCCGGCGGCGCGGCGGCTGCTCGAGGATCTGGGCTATCGGCTGAGCGAACCGGCAGGGCTCGACGAAGCGCAATTCGCGCGCTGGATCCCGCATGCCAAGGAAGCCGGCTTTCACCATTCCGCAACGCGGATCACGATGAAGCTGCATTGGCGGCTGGTGGATAACGAACGGCTGCTTGCGGGTGTGGGCCCGCATAGCGAGACGCAGCAAGTTTCGCTCGGCGCAGGCGCGGTGCGCACGCTCGCGGATGCGCCGTTGTTCGCCTATCTGTGCGTCCATGGTGCGGCGCACAATTGGAGCCGCCTCAAATGGCTGGCCGATGTCGGCGCCTTTCTGGGCAAACGCCCAGCGGAGGAGGTGGAACGGCTGTACCGCGCCGCCTGCGGCTATGGTGCCGAGCGCCCGGCCGCGGTGGCTCTGCTGCTGTGCCATCATCTGCTTGGATTGCAGCTGTCGCGCGATCTGCAGGCAGCGCTTGGCGGTGACAGGGTGGTCGCGGCGCTGGCGGACAGCGCGTTGGCGGGGCTCGAATATGGCGACGCCAGGGGCGAACACCGCGCCTATACGCCGGTCTGGTTGCGGACCCGGATCGGATATTTCTTTCTGGGTCGCGGTGCCGGCCATTGGGCGCGCGAGTTGCGGAACCTGTGGACTGCGCCGGTCGATCGCACGCATCTCGCGCTGCCGCAGAAATTGGCGTTTCTCTACCATGTGGTGCGGATTCCCTCGTGGCTGCTGCGGATCGGCGCACGGCTGGCGCGAAAGGCGGGGACGCGGTGAGAGCATTTCGCCGGTATCTCGGTCTGTCGTCGGCCGATCGCTTGCTCACGATCGAAGCCGTGGCGGTGCTGATGGTGGCCGCTGCCTGCGTCGCGCTGCTGCCGTTCCGCACCCTCGCGAGATTTGCCTCGCGGCCCCCGCACGAACTGGCGCCACCAGGCGCCGACGCGGAGACGGTGGCCATGGTCCGCAACGCCATCATCCGCAGCGCCCGCCGGATGCCGTTTCGTGCCAAGTGCTTTGAACAGGGGCTGGCGGCCGTGTGGATGCTGCGGCGTCGCCGCGTGGCGACCACGCTGCACTACGGCATGGCGAGACGGGACGACGAGCTCGTCGCACATGTCTGGGTGACGGCGACGGATCGGGGTGTGATCGGCTGCGAGAATCGCAACGACTTTCGCGAATTGGTGCGCTTCCCGGCGGGTTAGGCCGCCGTGTTCAGCCGGGCCATTTTCTGGCCGGCTCCTGCCGCGCCAGCCGACGGGCCGTGGTGGCGGTCTGAAGCGCGAACAGCGCGATCAGGATCAGGCCCACGCCGCCCACGAAGAAGTCGAACCCGTTCAACTCCCAGACGATCGGGCTCTCGAGCCCGGCGATCAGCATCGCCAGCGTCAAACCGATCAGGATCAGCCGCAATTCGGTGGGGCCGGCGTTGAAATAGGACAATCGCAATTCGCCCAGCACGCGCACCGAGAGGAAGGCGTGGATCGACATCAGCAGGTAACCGGCCAGCGCGATCAGCGCGACCTCGAGCTGGACATAGGGCGTCACCCCGATGCCGATCACCACCAGCATGGTGGCAAAGCCGTCGCAGCTATGGTCGAGGAAATAGCCGTAGCGCGGTCGCTCGATCTTACGGAACCGCGCCAGACTGCCATCGAGCGAATCGCCGAACCAGTGGACGAAATATCCCCCGATCGACAGCCACAGCCAGCCGGCGTCGAAATTGCTGCCCAGATAGCCCCCGAACACCAGCAGCGCGCCGACGATACCGGTGAAGGTCAGCAGGTCGGGGGTGACCCAGGCGGGCATCACTGCGCACAGGTGATTGAGCGCCCGCCGCTCGAGCCGCGCGATCAGGTTCTCCTGAATGCGGTGGATGGGGGCAACGGGTGCCTCGGGTTCGGGAGCATCTGTCATGGAATTGCAACCCGCCCGGTAACGAACCGCCTCCGCTGTGTCCAATCCGGGTCGCAAGATCGAATGCATCGTCGGCGGAAAAACCGGCATCGCGCACGGTCCCTGACTGGGAAAAGCTCTCCCGACAGGAAAAAGGCGGCCCCGCAGGACCGCCTTTCTCGCTAGGATTTGCCGCGATCAGGGGCTGACGGCTTCGTCTTCGTCATCATCGTCGGTCAGGATGAGGACCAGCATGCCGGCAGCCGCGAGGGCGGCGATGACGATTCCGGCACCGAAGCCGCCGCCGAGATCGGATTCGGCGTTCGCCGGCATAGCGCTGCGATCGATCGGCGCGGCATTGGCCGCCTGGAGGGCGACCGGGGCCGAGATCAGCGAGCCGGCGGCCGCTGCAAACATCAGATTGCGAATTTTCATACTGCGCTCCTTTTGTGCGTAAGCACCTTAAAGGGCTGCCGCGGCGGATTGTTCCCCGCGAGACGCAACGCTCGACGACGCGTGGCGCACATCGGCCAGATCACGACGAACTCCCACAACGAACCGCCGCGACGAACGCCGCATCGGCGCGTCCGCCGGCGTGTCAGGCCGCTGCCCGTGCGATCTCTTCGATCGCCAGCAGGAGATCGTCGCCCGCCATCGGCTTGCCGATGAAATAGCCCTGGGCGTAATCGCACCCGATCGCGCGCAAATAGGCCAGACACTCGGCCTCCTCTATCCCCTCGGCCACGACCTTCAGCCCGAGCTGATGGGCCAGTTCCACCGTCGAGCGGACGAGCAGGGCGTCGCTGCGGTCCTGATGGGCATGCTGGACGAAGCTGCGGTCGATCTTGAGCTCCGACAGCGGCAGGTTCTTGAGATAGGACAGCGTCGATTGGCCCGTCCCGTAATCGTCCATCGAGATCGCCACCCCGAGATCGCACCAGCGCATCAGCGCCGCACGCGCGCCCGCGGGATCGCGCAGCGTGGCGGATTCGGTGATCTCGAAGATCAGCCGGTCGGGCGCGATCCCGTCGGCACGGATCATCCGCTCGACCTGACCGACGAACTGGGCCGATGCGATCAGTCGCGCCGAGATATTGACCGCGGTCCGGATCACCGTGCCGCGTGCGGACCATTGCGCCAGATCGTCGAGCGCGCGCCGGAGCACGAACAGCGTAAGCTCGCCGATGCGGTCGCTCTCCTCCGCAAGCGGGATGAAGGTGTCGGGACTGAGATAACCCCGCGTCGGGTGGCGCCAGCGCACCAGCGCCTCGGCGCTGGTGACGCGATTCGTCGCAAGCTCGAGCTTGGGCTGATAGAGCACCTCGAGGTCGCCTCGTTCGATGGCGAGATCGAGCTCGCCCATCAGCGAGACCTGCTGTTCGAGCGCGGCCTTCCCCGCATCCTCGTGATAGCTCCAGATATCGCCGGAGCGCAGCGCCATGCTCGCCGCGTGGACCGCGCCGGAAATCGCGGTGTCCTCGCCGATGCCGAAGGCCAGCGAGACATCGACCCGCCGCCCGGCCACCTCGACCGGGCTGCGCATGATCGCGCCCAGACCCGAGCACAGGTTCTCCAACTCGTAGAGCTCCTGCGAGGAGACCCATGCCAGCACCCGGTCGTCGATGCGGTAGATCGGCCCCTGGCATCCCCCTACCAGCAGGCGATCCTCGACCCGCGAGAGCAGATTGCCGATCTCCGCCTGACCGACGACCGTTCTGAGCGCGTCGAATTCGTCGATCATGGCCGCGACCACATGCGAGCCCGCGCCACCGCCGATCCGTTTCTCAAGCGCGCGGCGGTTGGGCATCCCGCTTTCGGCATCGATCAGGCGACCGCGCTCGAACTCGCGATGCAGCAGCACCGCGGTGCGAAGCGCGGTGGCGCCCGCCAGCACCAGCAGACCCGATGCCATCTCGATGCGCAGCGGGAAGAGGAAGCTGCCGACATGCCAGAGCGCAAGCATCGCGCCGACCGTTGCGATCGCGCGCGCGGCGACCGCCTCTCGTGCCGCAGCAGCCAGGATCCAGCACGACAACAGCGCCGCAAGCGTCAGCGACCAGAGCCAGCCGATCCGGATCGGAACCCCGCGCGCCAGGGTTTCCGCGGCCAGCGCTTGGACCACCACCCCCGGCAACACGCCGTGAGCGGGGACGGCGTAGCGATCGCCCATCTCGATCGCGGTTGCGCCGATGATCACGTCCTTTCCGCGCAGCTCGGCGCTCTCGAACACCCCGCGTTCGATGGCGACGAAGCTGTGACGGGGGATGGAGTCGGGGTCGATCGCGAAATCGATCGGGAACAGCGCATCCGCCGCCCCCGACCGGTGAGCGATCTGCGCCGAAAGCGAGGGGCGCGGGGCACCAGCGTTGAGCGTCCCGATCGGCATTTGCCGGACCAGGCCGTCGGGATCCGGAGCGACCGAGACCGAGCCGAGTAGGGCATGTTCCCTGAGCGCCGCGATCGGCAGCGAATCCAGCTGGCGTGCGCTGCCGTGGCTTTCGCGCTGTCCGAAGACGGGCAGGACGATGGTCGAATCCGAGCGGGCCAGCGCGCGCGCGAAAAGGGCATCCTGCCGGGGGTCGGACGCGCTGGAGAAGTCCACATCGAACGCCACCGTCCGGGCGCCGGCGCGATGCAATTGGTCGACGACGCGGGCATAGTGCTCGCGCGGCCAGGGCCAGCGCCGGATCGCCGCCACGCTCGCCGCGTCCATTTCGACGATGTGCAGCTGGCCGCTTGCGGGGTGCTCGCGCATGGCGAAGCCTGCGTTCTGCAGAGCGTTCTCGAACGGCCGCACTGCGCCCGCGACGGTCAATAGACCGACGACCGCCGCCAGCAGCAGCGCGACTGCGACGTGTTGCAGGCGCCGCCGCGCGCGAGGGTGTTTGCCGCTGGCGGCGCTTGACAGGGCGATCACCGAATCCTCCTCAGACCTCGCGAGCCGGGTCGCGCCGTGCGGTCTTCAGCGAAACCCTGCTCATCTCAAGGTTCCGGCTCTCGCCCGGGCGGTCCGGAACCGGGCTTCCCGCCGCCACGTCCCGGATTGTCCTCGTCGTCGCCATCCTCGTCGTTGCCGTGACCCTTGTCGCGATCGCCATCGCCCCCGCCGTCGGGCGCGCCTCCGGGCTCACCGTCCGGCGGTCCCGAGCCGGGATTGTTGCCGCCCGCGCCGGGGTTGTCCTCGTCATCGCCATCCTCGTCGTTGCCGTGACCCTTGTCGCGATCGCCATCGCCCCCGTCGTCGGGCGCGCCTCCGGGCTCGCCGTCGGGCGGTTCCGAGCCGGGATTGTTGCCGCCCGCGCCCGGGTTGTCCTCGTCGTCGCCATCGTCATCGTTGCCATGACCGTTGTCGGGATCGCCACTGCCGCCATTTCCGGCGTCGGT
>JAHJPT010000085.1 GCA_018819685.1 Alphaproteobacteria bacterium | reverse complement strand
TCTGGACCAACACGGTGCTCGAAACCAAGATCCCGGCGCTGGCGATCACCGCCTTCCTGCTCGGACTGGTGCCGATGTGGCTGATCCATCGCGGCACGAAATGGCGGCTCGAGCGGCGCACCGCGACGCTGGAATCGGCGGCGCGGGTCGGAAGCCGGTCGCGCGCGCCAACGCAGCCCGATGCGCTCGCGCCCGCCGCACCGACGCGGCCGACCGCCGAACCCGCCGATCCGTTCAACCCGGCACCGACCGCGCCTTCCTCTTCCTCGTCCGCTTCTGCAACCTCCCCAACTACGAACCCCAACCCATGAGCAATCCGGTCTATCTCGCCCTCGACGAACCCCGTCTCGCGGAAGCGCATGCGCTTGCGGAACGCGCCCGTCCGCATATCGGCGGGATCAAGCTGGGGATGGAGTTTTTCTACGCTCATGGCCATCACGGGGTGCTCGACATCGCGCATTTGGGCCTGCCGATCTTTCTCGACCTCAAGCTGCACGACATCCCCAACACCGCCGCGCGGGCCATGCAGGCCGTGGCTGTGCTCGAGCCCGCCATCGTCACCGTCCATGCCAGCGGCGGGCGCGCGATGATGGAGGATGCCAAGGCGGCCGCCGGTGAACAGTGCAAGGTGGTGGCGGTGACCATGCTCACCAGCCTCGACGAGCGCGATCTCGCGCGCACCGGGGTTGCAGGTTCGCCTCACGATCATGTCATGCGCCTTGCCGATCTGGCGCGCGAGTCCGGGCTCGACGGAATTGTGTGTTCGGGCCGAGAGGTCGCGGCCGTGCATCGCGAATGGAAGGATGGCTTCCTGGTCGTCCCGGGCCTGCGCCCCGCGGGCAGCGCGGCGGGCGACCAGAAGCGCATCGTCACCCCGCGCCAGGCGCGCGACGACGGAGCGAGCGTGCTGGTGATCGGTCGGCCGATCAGCCGGGCTGCCGATCCCCGGCAGGCGGCGAGAGACATCGAAGCGACATTGTAGGATACCCATGACCACGCAGATCAAGATTTGCGGGCTCTCGACGCCCGAAACGATGGACGCCGCCATCGATGCCGGCGCGACCCATGTCGGACTGGTCCATTACGAGAAGAGCCCGCGCCACATCGAGCTGGAAGACGCCGCCAAGCTGCGCCGCCGGGTCCCCGAGGGCGTAAAGCTGGTGCTGGTGACCGTGGCGATGCAGCCGCAATATCTCGCGCGCTGCTACGAGGCGCTGCGCCCTGATGTGATCCAGTTCCACGGCTCCGAGACGCCCGAATGGATGGCGCTGGTGCGCAAGACGATCAAGACCGAAACCTGGCGCGCGCTCGGTCTGCGCGAGGCCGCGACGCTCGAACGCGCGCGCCAGTTCGAGGACTGCTGCGATCTGCTGCTGTTCGACGCACCGGCCAAGTCGTTGCCCGGCGGCAATGGGGTCTCGTTCCAGTGGGACCTGTTGCAGGGCTGGGAGCCGTTCATGCCCTGGGCGCTGGCGGGCGGGTTGACGCCCGACAACGTCGCCGCGGCGATCGCCACCACCGGAGCGCCGCTGGTGGATGCCTCGAGCGGGCTGGAAACCGCGCCCGGCGAGAAGAGCGTCGACCTGATCCGCGCCTTCTGCGAGGCCGTGCGGAGCGCGTAAACTCGCGGTGCGCAGGGACAAACGCAAGCTGTCTCGACTTCGTCGGGCACGACCGCCATGGGGACCCGATGGACACCAAGCCCAACTCCTTCCGCACCCAACCCGACGAACGCGGCCACTTCGGCGATTACGGCGGTCGCTATGTCGCCGAGACGTTGATGCCGCTCGTGCTCGATCTCGAGCGCGAATACAGCAAGGCGCAAGCCGATCCCGCGTTCAAGGCGCAGTTCGACGATCTGCTCGAACATTACGTGGGCCGCCCCAGCCCGCTCTATTTCGCCGAGCGGCTGACCGAAGCGTTGGGCGGCGCGCAGGTGTGGTTCAAGCGCGACGAGTTGAACCACACCGGCGCGCACAAGATCAACAATTGCATCGGCCAGATTTTGCTTGCCATGCGCATGGGCAAGACGCGCATCATCGCCGAAACCGGCGCAGGCCAGCACGGGGTCGCCACCGCCACGGTCTGCGCGCGTTTCGGCCTGCCTTGCGTGATCTACATGGGCGCGGAGGATATCCGCCGCCAGCAGCCCAACGTATTCCGGATGAAGCTGCTGGGTGCCGAAGTGGTGCCCGTCACCAGCGGGCGCGGCACGCTCAAGGACGCGATGAACGAAGGCCTGCGCGACTGGGTCGCCAACGTCCACGACACCTTCTACATCATCGGCACTGCGGCGGGGCCGCACCCCTACCCCGAGATGGTCCGAGATTTCCAGAGCGTGATCGGCAAGGAAGCGCGTAGCCAAATGCAGGACCGCATCGGCCGCCTGCCCGATCTGCTGGTGGCGGCGATCGGCGGCGGCTCCAACGCGCTCGGCCTGTTCCACCCCTTCCTTGACGATGCCGACGTCAAGATGCTCGGCGTCGAAGCGGCAGGGCACGGGCTGGACGGCAGCGAGCACGCCGCCAGCCTGCTGGGCGGTTTCCCCGGCGTGCTTCACGGCAACAAAACCTATCTGCTGCAGGACGAAGACGGCCAGATCACCGAGGGGCACTCGATCAGCGCCGGGCTCGACTATCCCGGTATCGGGCCGGAGCATGCCTGGCTCAAGGACAGCGGTCGCGTCGAATACACCGCCGTGACCGACGACGAGGCGCTCGAAGCCTTCCAGTTGCTGTGCCGCACCGAGGGGATCATCCCCGCGCTCGAGCCCGCGCATGCAATCGCCGCGGTAACGAAGCGCGCGAAGGAGATGGACCGCAACGCGATCATCCTCGCGAACCTGTGCGGACGCGGCGACAAGGACATCTTCACCGTGGCAGAGAAGCTGGGAGTGGAAATATGAATCCGCGGGTGATCCTGAAACGCGGAACCGAAGCTTTTTTCGTTACCGTCGGCCTCCTCGGGACGCTGCATTATCTGCTCGGTTGGCCGGAGCAATTCACGACCATCTGGATCGTCGCGATCGCTACTTCGATTGGGATGATGATCGGAGAGGCTTTCCGCCGACGCGCACTGCAGGGTAACAAATGACCCGTCTCTCCACCACCTTCGCCAAATCCCACCCCGCGCTCGTCTGCTTCGTAACTGCAGGCGACGGCGACACTGCGGCCAATCTTGACGCCCTGGTCGCGGGCGGCGCAGATGTGATCGAGCTGGGGATGCCCTTCACCGATCCGATGGCCGACGGCCCCGCGATCCAGAACGCGAACATTCGCTCGCTCAAGGCAGGCACGACCACCGCCGACGTGTTCGCCATCGCAACGGGCTTTCGCCAGCGCCATCCGGAGGTTCCGCTCGTCCTGATGGGCTATGCCAATCCGATGATCCGGCGAGGCCCTGAATGGTTTGCAGATGCGGCGAAGAAGGCAGGCGTCGATGGGGTGATCTGCGTCGATATTCCGCCCGAGGA
>JAHJPT010000084.1 GCA_018819685.1 Alphaproteobacteria bacterium | reverse complement strand
GTCTGGGATCGCATGTTCGGCACTTTCGAGGAGGAACGCCCCGAGGAGGAGGCGATCCGCTACGGCATCGTCAAGCAGCTCGGCAGCTTCAACCTGCTGTGGGCGGTGTTCCACGAATGGGTCGGGATCGCGCAGGACGTGTGGCGCGCGCCGTGGAAGCACAAGCTCTCCTACCTGCTGCGCGAACCCGGCTGGAGCCACGACGGCAGCCGCGAGACCAGCGCCACGATCCGCGCACGCTGGGAATCACGGCGCGGCGGCCAAGCCGGCAAACCGGTTGCAGAGGAAAACCCGATTGCGGGAAGCGGCGAGCCTGCGTAACCTCTCCGGCGGAAGAGGAGAAACCATGGACGAATTCGATGTGATCGTTGTCGGGGGCGGCAGCGGCGGCAGCGCGGTTGCCGGACGGCTGGCCGAAGCGGGCAAGAGCGTGTGTCTGCTGGAAGCTGGGCCGCGCAACAACACCATGCTGGTCAAGACGCCGGGCTTCATGCCCTTCCTGCGCCAGAGCTCGAACTATCGCTATGAGACGGTGCCGCAGAAGGGGCTGAACGGGCGAACCGGCTATCAGCCGCGCGGCCGCGGCCTGGGCGGTTCCTCGGCGATCAACGCCATGATCTACATCCGCGGCCACCGCTGGGATTACGACCACTGGGCCGAGCTGGGCTGCAGCGGCTGGACCTATGACGATGTGCTGCCCTATTTCAAACGCGCCGAGAGCAACGAGCAGGGCGCGGATGAATTCCACGGCGGCGACGGCCCGCTGCACGTCTCGGACCAGCACTGGCCCAACCAGGGCAGCCGCGATTTCGTCGAGGCGGCGACGCAGCTGCAATTGCCGCATAATCGCGATTTCAACGGGGCGCGCCAGGAAGGCTTCGGCCTCTATCAGGTGACCCAGAAAGACGGCGAACGCTGGTCCGCCGCGCGGGCCTATGTCGAGCCGAAACGGGGCAGCCGCAACCTCGACGTCCGGATCGGGGTGACGGTCCAGAAGATCGAGATCGACGATGGCCGGGTGACCGGGGTGACCTATTCGGTCGGCGGCAAGCGGCGCACGGTGCGCGCGCGCGGCGGGGTGGTGCTGTCGGCGGGCGCGTTCAATTCGCCGCAGGTGCTGATGCTGTCCGGGATCGGTCCGGGCGCGCATCTGGCGGAGCACGGGATCACGGTGAAGCGCGATTGCGCCGCAGTCGGCTCCGACCTGCAGGATCACATCGACTACGTCTCGAGCTGGCAGACCGAGAGCACCGGTTTCATCGGCGACAGCCTGGCGGGCACGGTGCGGATGGCCAAGGCCATTATCGAGCATCGCCGCAAGCGGACCGGGATCATGACCACCCCCTATGCCGAGGCGGGCGGGTTCTGGACAGTGATGGACGATGCGCCCGCGCCCGATGTGCAATGGCATTTCGTCCCCGCAATGCTCGAGGATCACGGCCGCACGAAGGTGAAGGGCCACGGCTTCTCGCTCCACGCCTGCGTGTTACGCCCCGAGAGCCGCGGCACCGTTCGGCTGGCATCGCGCAACGCCGCCGATGCGCCGGTAATCGATCCCAACTTCCTCGCCGACGATCGCGATATGGCGGTGCTGCGCAAGGGCGTACGGCTGTCGCACCGCATCGCCGGGGCACCGGCGCTGGCGCAATATGCGCCCAAGGATCGCTATCCGGTCGATCTCGAGGACGATGCCGCGCTCGACCATCTGATCCGCGACCGCGCCGACACGGTCTACCACCCCGTCGGCACTTGCCGCATGGGCGGCGACGCGGACAGCGTGGTCGATCCCCAGCTCAAGGTTCGCGGGATCGACGGGCTGTGGGTGGCCGATGCCAGCATCATGCCGCGGCTGGTGGGGGGCAACACCAATGCGCCCAGCATCATGATCGGCGAACGCTGCGCCGATTTCGTGAATACGGCGCTCGCCTAAACGCAAAGCCGCGCCCCGCTTTTGCGTGCGTGCCGGTGCTCGGTCGTCACTAAAAAGGGGCCGGAACCTCTTGCGAGATTCCGGCCCTTCGTAGTCGGTGTTCGCAGGAGGAACACGGTGTGGCGGGGGCACCGAGAGGAGAGAGAGAAGCGCCCCCGCCGAACTTCAGGACCCGGAGGCGCGGGCGAATTCCGGATAGGCTTCGATGCCGGTTTCCCCGATATCGAGCCCAGCCAATTCTTCTTCCTCGCTCGGGCGCACCCCGACGGTGACCTTGATCGCGAACCAGACGATGGCGGACAGCGCGCTGACAAAGATACCGGTGGCGACCACGCCGATCAGCTGCGCCAGGAACGGCACATCCGCATTGGTCAGCGGCACGGCGAGCGTGCCCCAGATGCCGGCAACGAGATGAACCGGGATTGCGCCCACGACATCGTCGATCTTGAGCTTGTCGAGGATCGGCACGAAGATCACCGGCAGCAGCCCGCCGATCCCGCCGATCACGATGGCCATTCCGACATTGGGCGTAAGGGGTTCCGCGGTGATCGCCACCAGGCCGGCAAGTGCGCCGTTGAGCGCCATGGTGACGTCCGCCTTCTTGTAGCGCAATTGGGTGGCGATGATCGCGACCACCACACCTGCTGCGGCAGCCATGTTGGTATTGACGAATATCTTCGACACGTCGGAGACATCGCCCACCGTACCCATGGCCAACTGCGAGGCGCCGTTGAAACCGAACCAGCCAAGCCACAGGATGAAGGTGCCCAGCGTGGCGAGCGGAATGCTCGAACCCGGGAATACCGCGACTTTGCCGTCCTTGCCGTAACGGCCCAGCCGCGGGCCGATGATCAGCACACCCATCAGCGCCGCCCAGCCGCCGGTCGAATGGACCAGGGTGGAGCCCGCGAAATCTGAGAAACCCATCGCGTCGAGCCAGCCAGCGCCCCACTCCCAGCTGACGATCACCGGATAGATGAAACCGGTCAGCACAGTGACAAAGATGAAGAACGGTACCAGCTTGACCCGCTCCGCCACTGCACCCGAGACGATCGAGGCGGTGGTGGCGCAGAACACCATCTGGAAGAACCAGTCGGACGCGACCGAATAGCCGGTCCCGGTGTCCGCCTCGCCCACGCCCTGCATGGCATAAGGAAAATCGGCGACGCCGATAAAACCGCCTTCGAAGCCCGGATAGGCAATCGAATAGCCGATTACCCAGAACATCAGGCCGGCAATCGAATAGAGGCCGATGTTCTTGAGGCACTGGACTGACACGTTCTTGGAGCGGACCAGCCCGGCCTCGAGCATTGCGAAGCCTGCCGCCATCCACATCACGAGGAAACCGCCGATAAGAAACAGCAGCGTGTTGAGAATATAGCCGGTACCGCCGGAAACGGTCTCGGCAACGATGATCGCGGTTGGGTCGACGACATCCTGCGCCAAGGCGGGATCGGCCAACCCAAGTCCGGCAAGAGCACCGGCGACGATCGGGAAGATTTTGCGTTTCATGATGATGTCCCCTCGGATCATAGCGCGGTGTCGCCGGTTTCACTGGTGCGGATGCGGGTCGCCCCGGCGAGATCGAGTACGAAGATCTTCCCGTCGCCGATCGACTCGGTGCGCGCGATCTGCTGGATCGTCTCGACGACCTGGGCTGCGAGATCGTCGCTCGCTGCGATCTCCAGCTTCACCTTGGGCAGCATGTTGGTGGAATATTCCGCCCCGCGGTAAATCTCGGTCTGGCCCTTCTGGCGCCCGAAGCCCTTGACCTCGGACACGGTCATTCCCGCGACCCCGATCGAGCCGAGCGCTTCGCGCACCTCGTCGAGCTTGAACGGCTTGATGACGGCGATGATGTATTTCACGCGGCCCCCCTGAGCTATCGCTGCCGGGCCCGTTCCCGGCGAGAGGAGCTGTGCAAAAGCTGTGCCAAAAAGCGATTCGACACAATTTACGGCTTTGCGAAGATGGCGTCCGCGCAATTTTACGACGCAGCCTGCTCAATCCGCGGGCGGCTGCCTATAATTCGGGCAGATCGAGTTCCGCATAGACGGGCAGATGGTCCGAGGCGACGCTGGCGAGGGGGCTGTGATGCACATGGGCATCGTGGCAGAGCCAGCTTGGCGAGGTGACGATGCGGTCGAGGCGGGCGATCGGGCCGCGGCTGGGATAGCTCGGGCCGGGCGAGATCGCGTGCCAGTCGTCGCCGAATTCGCGCATCGCGCCGGTGAAGCGGCCCCACTGGTTGAAGTCGCCGCCGATGATCGTCGGGCAATCCTCGGTGGTCCTTGCGACGAACTCGAGCAGGGCGCGCACCTGGTCGCGGCGGCGCAAGCCCGACAGGTCGAGATGCGTCCCGATGATGCGGATGTTGCGCCCCTCGATCGCGATCACCGCATTGGCGGCGCCGCGCGGTTCGAGCGTGGGCAGATGGAGCGCTTCGGAATCCTGCACTTCGCATTCGCGCCGCACCAGGATGGCGTTGCCGTGCCAGCCGATGCTGCGCGGACGCCGCGCGACATCGACCGCCTTCCACGGGTAATCGTCGAGCAGCGCGCGGGGCAGCACGCTCGCGCGGTCGCCGAAGCGGCGATCCGCCTCCTGCAGCACGATCACATCGGCATCGATCTCGCGCAGCACCGCCATGATCCGCTCGGGATCGCATTTTCGGTCGCGGCCCACCGCCTTGTGGATGTTGTAGCTGGCGAAGCGCAGCCGCATAAGCTCAATCGCCCGCGATGAAGCGATCGGTGGCCCGGGTCGGCAGGCCGTCGATGCTCTTCGAGCGCTGCTGGCGCTTGGCTACGAATGCCTCTGGGTCGCGACCCTGGTAATATTTGACCAGTGTTTGGCGCTCGCGGTCGAACTGCATCAAGGGAACACCCCAGCCGCAGGAGGTCTGCACGCTCTCGACCGCGATGTCGAAGATCTGACGGGTGCCGGGGAGTAGCGTGAAGTGGGCGGCAAGCTCGTCCCAGCCCGCGTCCTGCGGCAGGACGGGATGCCCGCGTCCGTAGATGCGCAGGATCAGCGCGGGCTGCTCGAAATTGCAGACCATCACGGTGATCCGGCCGTCGGCTGCAAGATGCGCATGGGTCTCGTTGCCGGACCCCGCGATGTCGAGATAGGCCACTCGCGAAGGCCCGAGGACGCGGAAACTGTCATAGCCCTTGGGGCTGAGATTGATCCGTCCCTCGGCACAAGCGGTGGCCACGAAGAAGACCGGCTGCTGCGCCAGCGTCGCGATGTGTTCGTCCTCCAGCCTGTCGAAGAACTCGGCCATCTAGAGGAAATCCCCCAGCGTCGCCATGAAGCGGTCGAACTGGTCGTGGTGGAGCCAGTGTCCGGCCTTGTCGAATTCGATCACCCGCGCGGTGTTGAAATTGTCGAGCCGACCGTCGCCCTCGGGATTGGAGGCCCAGCTGTCGGAGCCGTAGAGCAGCAGCGTGGGCGCGGTGATCGCCGCCCAGGTCTGGTGGAGAAATTCGTCGGCGACATCCTCGATCGGCCAGACGTTGAGATGCGGATCGAATTTCCAGGTGTAGGTGCCGTCCTCGTTGCGGTTGACCCCGTGGATGGTGAGGTGGCGCGCCTGTTCCTCGGTGAGGTAGGAGTTCTCCTCGATCATTCGCTGGAAAGCGGTCTCGATG
>JAHJPT010000083.1 GCA_018819685.1 Alphaproteobacteria bacterium | reverse complement strand
TATCTCGAGGATCTTGCCGTTCACGGGGCTTTCCATCGGCACGGTGGCCTTGTCGGTCATCATGTCGACGAATTCTTCGTCTTCCTCGACCCGATCGCCGACCGCCTTGTGCCAGGCGACGATCTCCGCCTCGGCGATGCCTTCGCCGATATCGGGCATTGTGAAGGTGAAATTCGCCATGGTGCTTACTCGCTCAAGATCTTGTCGATGGCCTCGCCGATGCGGACCGGTCCGGGGAAATAGGCCCATTCGAGACTGTGGGGATAGGGCGTATCGAAACCGGTCACGCGGAGCACCGGGGCTTCGAGATGATAGAAGCAGCGCTCGGTCACCAGCGCCGATAGCTCGGCGCCGAAACCGGCGGTGCGGGTCGCCTCGTGGACGATCAGGCAGCGCCCGGTCTTCTCGACCGAGGCTTCGATTGCCTCGATGTCGAGTGGCACCAGCGTGCGCAGATCGAGGATTTCGGCATCGACGCCCTTCTGGCGGCAGACTTCCTCGGCGACATGAACCATCGTGCCATAGGCGAGCACGGTCAGCGCCTCGCCCTCGGTGACCGTGCGCGCCTTGCCTAGCGGGATGGTGTAATGCCCCTCGGGGACCACGCTGGCATCGTGCTTCTTCCACGCCTGCGCCGGCTTGTCGTAATAGCCGTTGAACGGGCCGTTGTAGATCCGCTTGGGCTCGAAGAAGATCACCGGATCATTGTCTTCGATCGCCGCGATCAGCAGACCCTTGGCGTCGTAGGGCGTCGAGGGGACGACGGTCTTGAGACCCGAGACGTGTGCAAAGATCGCTTCGGGGCTCTGGCTGTGGGTCTGCCCGCCGAAGATACCGCCGCCGAACGGCGTGCGCACGGTGATCGGCGCGATATATTCCGCCGCCGAACGATAGCGCAGCCGCGCCGCCTCGGAGATCAGCTGGTCGAGCCCCGGGTAGATATAGTCCGCGAACTGGATTTCCGGCACCGGGCGCAACCCATAGGCCCCCATCCCCACCGCCGCGGCGATGATCCCGCATTCGGAGATCGGCGTGTCGAAGACGCGGGTCTTGCCGTATTTCTCCTGCAGCCCTGCAGTGCAGCGGAACACTCCGCCGAAATAGCCGACATCCTCGCCCATCACTACGATATCGGGATCGCGTCCCATGGTGACATCGAGCGCCTCGTTGATCGCTTCGATCATGTTGAGGCGGCGTTCGGTCGTGCCTTCGCCCTCGCCAGCGCTGCCAGACTTGGTTTCGGTCGCGCTCATTTCGGCAGCCCTTCCGGAAACTTGATTTCGCGTTCCTTGATCGCCTGCTCGGCCTGTTCCCTGAGATGCCAGGGCAGCTCCTCGAACACGTCCTCGAACATGGTGCGGAAGGGATGATGCAGGCCATGGCCCAGAATGCCGTTGGCCTCGGCCTCCTTGGTGGTGGCGCGGACCATCTCGGCGGCCTCGCGATCCATCGCTTCTTGGCGCTCCTCGTCCCACTCGCCGAGTGCGATGAGATGGCGCTTCAAACGCATTACCGGATCGCCCAGCGGCCACTCCTCGCGCTCCTGAGCGCTGCGGTAGCCCGAGGGGTCGTCCGAGGTGGAATGCCCCTCGGCGCGATAGGTGAAGAATTCGATCAGCGTCGGACCGGCATTGGCGCGAGCGCGGTTCGCGGCCCAGCGCTCGGCGGCGTAGCAGGCCAGAGCGTCATTGCCGTCGACCCGCAGCGCCGCGACACCATAGCCCAACCCGCGCGCGGCGAAGGTCGTCCGTTCGGCTCCGGCGAAGCCCGAGAAGCTCGAGATCGCCCACTGGTTGTTGACCACATTGAGGATCACCGGCGCGTTGTAGACCGCGGCGAAGGTGCAAGCGGCGTGGAAGTCGCCCTCCGCAGTGCTGCCCTCGCCAACCCAGGTCGCGGCGATCCGCGAATCGCCCTTGATCGCGCTCGCCATCGCCCAGCCCACCGCCTGCGGGGTCTGGGTGGCGAGATTGCCGCTGATGGTGAAGAAGCTGTGCTCGCGGCTGGAATACATGATCGGCAGCTGGCGGCCCTTGAGCTTGTCGCCCCGGTTCGAATAGATC
>JAHJPT010000082.1 GCA_018819685.1 Alphaproteobacteria bacterium | reverse complement strand
GGTCGCCCCCGGCTGGCTGGTCGAGCGCCTCGCCCGCTCGGGGGTCGAGGGCGAGGAGGCCGAGGCGCTGCTGGGCCGCGCGCCGCTCGACCTGAGGGTCAACACGCTCAAGGCCGAACGCGCCACGCTGTCACTGCCCGAACCCGCCGAACCCACCGCCGCGCCGCATGGGCTGCGCGTCGCAACCGGAACTGCGGTCGAGCGATGGCCGCAATGGGCCGACGGGCTGATCGAGGTGCAGGACACCGGCTCGCAGCTCGCCTGTCTGGCGCTGGCTGCGCAGCCCGGCGAGACGTTGGTGGATCTGTGCGCCGGGGGTGGGGGCAAGACGCTGGCGCTGGCCGCCGCGATGGACAATCAGGGCCGGCTGATCGCCGCCGACACCGACCGAAACCGGCTTTCGCGGCTCGCCCCGCGCGCCGAACGCGCCGGGGCCAGCCTGATCGAGACCCGACTGTTCGATCCGGGCCGCGAGCTGGAAGCGCTCGGCGATCTCGCCGGTCTTGCCGACGCGGTGCTCGTCGATGCGCCGTGCTCGGGCACCGGCACCTGGCGCCGCAATCCCGAGGCGCGCTGGCGGCTCGACGAGACCGAACTGGCGCGGCTGGCGCAATTGCAGGCACATATCCTCGATCTGGCGGTTGCGCTGCTCAAGCCCGGCGGAAGGCTGGTCTATGTCACCTGCTCGCTGCTCGACGCCGAGGGGGCGGATCAGTTCGAAGCACTGCTCGCGCGCCATCCGCAGCTCGCGGCGCAGCCGCTCGCGCTCCCGCTGGGCCGCGAGCGGGGGCAGGGCACCCGCCTCACTCCGCTGCACGACGGGACCGACGGATTTTTCATCGCCTGTGCAGCTTCGGCGTGTTAATCCCGCCGGATCATGGCTGACCAGGCCCATTCCCGCCGTATCGGCACCCCGGAGACCATCATGCGCTTTGCCCCCGCCGCCGCCGCCCTTTCGCTGGCCCTCGTGATGACCGCGAGCGCGAGCATGGGTGCCGACCGCGAACCGGCCCCGCGCGCCGCGATGCTGATCGCCGAGGGCCGCGCCGCGCTCGAAGCGGGCGACACGCAGGTGGCGATCGACTCCTTCGAGGCGGCGCTGACGGTCGATCCGGGCTATACGCCGATCTTCCTCGAACTGGCGCGCGCCGCGCGCAGCGACGAGCTGCAGGGCAAGGCGATCCGCTATTATCGCGAGGCGCTGACCCGCGATCCGGGCAATCTCGCCGCGATATCGGGTGAGGGTGCGGCTCTGGTCGAGAAAGGCGCGGTCGAGAAGGCGCGGCTCAACCTGGCCAAGCTGGAGTCGCTGTGCGGCGAAGCCTGCCCCGAGACGCAGCGTCTGGCGCAGACGATCGCGCAAGGCACCAAGCAGCGCGTGCTGACCGCCGAAATGGTGCTGCCCGATACCGAGGTGGTTCAGTCCAACTGATCTCGGCAGGTCGCGCAGGCTCGCGGTTCAGACCAGTTCGCGGAAGGCCTCCAACACGGTGCGATAGACCCGCTTCTTGAACGGCACGATGAGCTCGGGCAATTGCTCGGGATCGACCCATTTCCAGTCGCAGAATTCGGGCGGATCATGCGCCTCGAGATCGATATCGTCATCGCTGCCGGTGAAGCGCGCGAGATACCAGACCTGCTCCTGCCCGCGATATTTGCCGCCCCATAGCTTGCCGATCAGCTCTTCGGGCAGATCGTAGCGCATCGCCTCGTCCATCCGCTTGAGCAGGGTGACATGCTCGGGCCTGGCGCCGGTTTCCTCGCCCAGTTCCCGCAGCGCTGCTTCCTCGAGATCCTCGCCTTCGTCGACGCCGCCCTGGGGCATCTGCCACCAGTCGCCTTCCTTGTTGTCGATCCGGCGCCCGACGAAGACGCGGCCCTGGGCGTTGACCAGCATCACCCCGACGCAGGGGCGATAACCCAGCTTGTCTTGCGCATCCTTCATCGGATGAGACGCGCCAGCTTGACCTTGATCGCGCCGAGGAAGGCCTCGAGATCGGCCTGCCCGCTGGGGATCGCCTTGCGCAGCGTGACGAAGCCGTGGATCACGCCGGGGAATTCGAAATAGCTCACCTCGGTCCCCTGCTGGATCAGATGCGCGGCGTATTCGCGTCCGGAATCGCGCAAGGGATCGAGCCCGGCGGTGCAGATCACCGTGGGCGGAGTGTTGGAACAGTCGCCGACCATCGGGGTGTGGCGCGGGTCGCTGGCGTCGCCGCCATATTGCCGGGTGAACCACGCCATCGCCGCGCCGGTCAGCAAAAAGCCTTCGTTGAACAGCGCGAAGCTGCTGTGCCCGGTGATGTC
>JAHJPT010000081.1 GCA_018819685.1 Alphaproteobacteria bacterium | reverse complement strand
TTCCGCATTCCTGCGGATCGCGGTCTCGATCGCCTCGCGGTCGAAGCCGTCGTGGCTGCAGAACTTGCCGTCCTCCGCCGCGATCACCGCGCGGACCAGATCGCGGTCGATATCCGCCAGCGGCTCCCAGTCCTTGGTGATCCCGTTCTCGTCCATCAGCATGGTCGCGGTAACGGGCACGGGGACGAATTTGAACAGCACCACCAGCGCCAGGCTCAGCGCGACGAAGCCGACGATCAACTTGACTAGGAATGTAGCGACGCGGGCGATCATCGGGGCGGGTTAGGCAACAAGCCCGGCGCACGCAACGAAAAGGCGGCCGCTCCTGCGCTCGATCGCAAGACGGCCGCCTTCGTTGCGTGGTGTTCGAAAGCTGTCAGGCGGCGATCGGCAACAACCTGTCGCCGGCGATGGCCTTCATCGCCTTCTGGAGCTTTTCGAATGCGCGCACCTCGATCTGGCGGATGCGTTCGCGGCTGACGTCGTAGACCTTGCTCAATTCCTCGAGCGTCTGCGGATTGTCGGTCAGCCGCCGTTCGGTCAGAATATGCTTTTCGCGATCGTTGAGGCTGTCCATCGCCTCGACCAGCATCTCGTGACGCACGGTCTTTTCCTCGACCTCGGCGACCGTCTCGTCCTGGAGCGGTCGATCGTCGGTCAGCCAGTCCATCCATTCGCCCGAACCGTCTTCGCCATTGCGCATCGGCGTGTTGAGCGAGCCGTCGCCGCCCATCATCATCCGCCGGTTCATATTGATCACTTCCTGCTCGGGAACGCCGAGCTCGGTGGCGATCTTGGTCACATCCGCAGGGTGGAGGTCGCTGTCCTCATAGGCTTCGAGCTGCTTCTTCATCCGTCGCAGGTTGAAGAACAGCTTCTTCTGCGCGGCGGTGGTGCCCATCTTGACGAGACTCCAGCTGCGCAGGATGAATTCCTGGATGCTCGCCTTGATCCACCACATGGCATAGGTCGCGAGGCGGAAGCCGCGATCGGCCTCGAACTTCTTGACGCCCTGCATCAGCCCGACATTGCCTTCGGAGATCAGATCGGAGACCGGCAGGCCGTAGCCGCGGTAGCCCATGGCGATCTTGGCGACCAGCCGCAGATGCGAGGTGACGAGCTGCGCCGCAGCGTCCGAATCCTCATGCTCCTCGAAGCGCTTGGCGAGCATGTATTCCTGCTCTGCCGTCAGCACCGGGAACTTCTTGATTTCGGAGAGGTAGCGGTTGAGGCTCTGCTCGCCGCCGAGCGCCGGGACGCTCAATGATTTGGAATTGCTCACGATTACCCTGACCTTTCTAGCGTCAGCCTCCATGCGCCAGACCCCTGCCGGGCATCTGGCCGTTCGGGCCACTGGTTTGCTTATAGACTATGGAAGCGCGCCTGAAAGCGCCTTTCATCGATTTCAACGAGCGGTTTCGTCGATCAGTTCCCGCATGTCCCGGGGCAATTCGGCGGTGAATTGGACCTTCTCGCCGGTCGCCGGATGGATGAAGCCGAGCTCCGCAGCATGCAGTGCCTGGCGGGTGAAACCGAGTTCGGAAAGCAGCGCTCGCAGCGCCTTCGGTGTGCGTCCGTAGATTGGGTCCCCCAATAGCGGATGCCCGATTGACATAAGGTGAACCCGGACCTGATGCGTCCGCCCGGTCTCGAGCCGGCATTCGATCAGCGTCGCGTGATCGAGCCTCCGGATCGCCCGGTAATGGGTGATCGCGTGCTTGCCGCGTTCGGCATCCTCGGGAAGCACCGCCATCTTCTTGCGGTCGCGATCCGAGCGGCCCAGCCGCGCCTCGATCGTGCCCGAGGGCGGGTTGGGGTGGCCGGCGCAGACCGCCAGATAGCGGCGATGGATCGAATGATCGGCGAATTGCCCGGCCAGCCCCTCATGTGCCGCGTCGGTCTTGGCGACCACGATCAGCCCCGAAGTGTCCTTGTCGATGCGGTGGACGATGCCGGGGCGCGCCACCCCGTTGATCCCCGACAACCGCCCGGCGCAGTGGAAAAGCAGCGCATTGACCAGCGTCGCGTCGCGATTGCCCGCGGCGGGGTGGACCACCATTCCTGCGGGCTTGTCGACCACGATCAGATGCTCGTCTTCGAAGGCCACGGTCAGCGGAATATCTTGGGGCTCGACATCGAGTGGCTTGGCGGGCGGCAGCGCAATGGCGAATTGTGCGCCGGCCGCGATCTTGCGCGATGGATCGAGCGCGACCGCTCCGCCCACACTGATGGCGCCATCGGCGATCAGCCTCTTGACCCGTTCGCGCGACAGCCCCGCAGCGCCGGCCAGCGCCTTGTCGAGCCGGCTGGCCCGGTCGATCGTGCCGGTGATGATTTCCTTGGCCGTCATGGTTACAGAGCCATGGGTGATGACCCTGCAAGTGACAAGCGAGCTGTTGGATACGCTGCTGGCCGAGGCCGAGGCGGCGCATCCGCGCGAATGCTGCGGACTGCTCTTCGGGGGTGCCGAGGAGGGCCGGATAGACTCCATGGCGCCCGCACCGAACATCCATCCGCAGCCCGAAACCCATTTCGAGATCGATCCCCGGGCACTGATCGATGCGCATCGCGCCTCGCGCCTGGCGGGTCCGGAACTGGTGGGCTATTACCACTCGCATCCCGACGGAAAGGCGCGCCCCTCCGCCACCGACACCGCCATGGCCGCGCGCGACGCAATGATCTGGGCGATCGTCGCCGGGCAACGGGTGACGTTCTGGCGCGCCGGGGATGCCGGGTTCAGCGCGCTTCCCTATCGCCTGGTCACCCGCTAATGCCACGGCCCTGGCTTTAGAACTTTGGAAACCATGTCCGAAAACTCCTCCATCGACCTTGCCGCGTTGCTGTGTTCCCGCCTGTGCCACGATCTGCTGTCGCCGGTCGGGGCGCTGAGCAACGGGCTCGAACTGCTCGCCACCGAAACCGACCCGGCGATGCGCCAGAACTGCATGGAGTTGCTCGAACAGAGCGCGCTGGTCAGCACCAACAAGCTCAAGTTCTTCCGGCTGGCCTTCGGCGCCGCGGGCGGCTTCGGCGACCGGGTCCCGGTCGAAGAGATGCGCAAGCTCATCGAAAGCCTGGTGGCGGACAAGGGGCGGATCGAGCTGAACTGGTCGCTCCCGCAGTCCAACCTGCCCAAGCCCGCGGTCAAGGTGATGCTCAACTTCGCGCAGATCTCGGTCGATTCGCTGGTTCGCGGCGGGACGCTCGACATCGGTGTCGAACTGCGCGACGGAGCGACCGAGATCGTGCTGCGCGCCAGCGGTCCGCGGATCGCCTTCGACGAGGTGCTGGGGCTGGCGCTGGAAGGTCGGCTCGACCCCGCGGAATTGTCGAGCCGCACCGCGCCGGCGCATATGATCCACCTGTTGGCGCAGCAATGCGGCGGCGGGCTGCAATTCGCGCGCAGCGAGGATGCGCTGGTGCTGGGCGCGGTCCTGCCCGAGCCCGAGGGCATGATCGGATGAGCGACTTCGGAGCGGTCGGGGCGCAGCTGCCCGTCAGCAAGGACGAACTGGTCGATCGGGAGGTTCTGTCGCCCAATCACGACGAGCGCCTGCTGCCGATCACCATGGTGGTGATCCACTACACCGAGATGGAGGACAAAGGCTTCGCGATCGAACGCCTCTGCGATCCCGAGGCCAAGGTTTCGGCCAATTATCTGATCGGCGAACAGGGCGAAGTCGTCCGGCTGGTGCCCGAGGAAAAGCGCGCCTGGCATGCCGGGGTCTCCTACTGGCGCGGGATCAAGGACGTGAACTCCGCCAGCATCGGCATCGAACTCGATCATCCGGGTCACAAATACGGCTACCGACCCTTTCCCGACGCGCAATTCGAGGCGCTGGTGCCGCTGGTCGCGCGGATGGTGAAGCGCTACGATATCCCGCGCGCGAATGTGGTCGGCCATTCCGACGTCGCGCCGGCGCGCAAGATCGATCCGGGCGAGCTGTTTCCCTGGGATCGGCTGGCTGAATACGGGTTGTGCCTGCCGCGCCCGCAAAAGCTCGAACGCGGCGATCCGTTCGACAACGACGCCTCCTTCTACCTCGCGCTCGAGCGGTTCGGCTACGACATCACCGACGGCCACAAGGCGGTCGAAGCCTTCCAGCGGCGCTGGCGCCCCGAACGGATCGACGGCGCGATCGACGGCGAAGTGCGCGCGATCCTGTTCCAATTGCTGCTGGACAGGGATCGGGGGCACACTAGATAGGCACCTGCCAGGGGGCTGGGCAGCCGCGTCGGAAAGCGATTTCCGCCGAGGAAAGTCCGGGCTCCACGAAGAAAGGGTGGCGGGTAACGCCCGCCCGGTCGACGCTTTTTGTGCCGGCCGAGGGACAGTGCCACAGAGAGCAAACCGCCGATGGCCCCGAGTTCCTTCGGGAGCGCGACGGCACAGGCAAGGGTGAAAGGGTGCGGCAAGAGCGCACCGGGGCGCACGGCAACGTCGCCCGCATGGTAAACCCCACCCGGAGCAAAGCCGAATAGGGGTCGCGCGTCCGGCTTCCGCAAGGACCGGGCAGGGTGCTTCGCCCCACGCGACCCGGGTTGGCTGCTCGAGCCATGGAACAATCCATGGCCCAGATGAATGGCTGCCCCTGCGGCGCAGGTCCTTCGGGATACCGGTTGCAGGACAGAACCCGGCTTACAGGCCCCCTGGCATCATCCTTTGAACTGCGATCGGGCTCAGCCGAAGATCGCCACCGACTGCAGCCCGTCCATCACCTGGCGGCCATCGGCGTTCCACAGCCGCAGGCGTTCGCTCGAATAGCCCGCCAAGGCATGCTGGCTGGCGTTCTCGGACAGCCACCAGCCGTCGCTCGTCTGTGGTGCGGTGTCGAGCAGGTTGAACGACCAGTTGATCGAACTGAGCGGGCCTGGCCGTGCCATGGCGCGCATCGCGCCGGGCGGCAGCACGTCGCCCAGCAGAATCAGTTCGCTCGCCGGATCGAGCCCGGTCGGCGGCTTGAGCCGCGCCCAACGCCGCACCACCGGATCGCCCGGACCCCGCTGGTCCTGCGCCCGGCGCAGCTCGAAATTGTTCTGCAGGAAGGCCGGGCCCTGATTGCCCATCACCTCTTCGGCCTGCTCTGGCGAACCGGGCCAGTCGGGAAGCGGTGCCGCCTCGTGGCGGGCATTGGCCTCGCGTTCGGCACCGAACAGGAAGAATGCGGTGAGGGTGCATCGGCCTTCGCACCAGATCTCGCTGCGGACCTGAGTGACGTTGCGCCCCTGGCGGACGATTTCGCGGCGCACCTCGGCTGTTTCGTCCACCGGCGCGACGAAGGCGATCTGGCCTGCACGCAACGGCGGCAGGTCGGGAAAGGCGCGGATCGCCGCAGTATAGGCGATCAGCGCCGAGGCCCCGCCATACAGCGTGCGGCCCTGTTGCCATTCGTCGAAGCGTCCGAAGCGGACCTCGCCCCCGGCGGCGGTGATCGGATCGAGCAGTTCCTGGATAGCCATGGAGGAGGGACATAGCCGCCTTCGCGGAGAGGTCCAGACTGACGTAACGGAAGGGAGATCGGCAGAACGTGGAAGCGCATTGCCATGCGCGCCCGGGTTCGCTAATGCGCCGCTTCCCATCGTCGTCTGGCGGCGGGAACCTCAAGGCCCGATGGCGGAGTGGTTACGCAGAGGACTGCAAATCCTTGCACGCCGGTTCGATTCCGGCTCGGGCCTCCACATCCTCGCCCACCGGCATTGCGACCAACCGCAATGCGAACCCGGTGCGCGATCTGTGCCGCTTTAGCTCAGTTGGTAGAGCACATCATTCGTAATGATGGGGTCAGCAGTTCGAGTCTGCTAAGCGGCACCATACCTTCCATTAGGCAAAATCGAGGCTTCCAGGGAAAAGGCCGTCCGGCTGGTTCCGTCCTTGGGTCCTGTTTGGGGCGCTTGGGGAGGAAACCGGGCTCCACCCACGCCGAACTTACGTTAAGCCAAGGGCTCCGCTGTCTCTGAAGTTCCCTGTCATAAACGTGGATGATCGTAGCGGAAAAGCGATCCGAGAGTTGCGTATCTGGGCAGGGTTTTCCGCTCGCCTTGACGAGTTCCACACAGGCTCTTTGGGGGGGCAGGGTGTCCGCCCGGCTACTGTAGTTTTTGCGTATCTTACAGCAAGACAGGTCAAAGGTGATCTAAGTAGACTACTCGCACCCTTACCCGATCACAATTGCCGAATTGCCAATTAGGTTCGGTTATTAGCGCTCAAACTCTATGCGTTTGACGCGACAATCAGCCATGCCGCCTAGCTCTCGCTGCCCCGACTTTGCAGGCGAAATGCAGCGTGAAGCATTGGGTGAAGCCTCAGAACGCTTGTCTCATTCAAAATCGCTGGCGAAACCAGCGGCTCATCCAAGTGTGAGTAGATCAACCGCTCACCGGTACCGACTTTTAGCCCCACCGCCCCTACGCGATATAGCTCCGCAGCGATCTGACGAATCAACGCGCCCTTATCTTCGTCGCCCCCTTCCACATAGCGCTCTGCCAGTTCGTACAAAGGATCATAGTCAATTTTGCCAGCGGTATAAATCGCAAGAGCCACATCGTCTAATGCCGGAGTACTCATTTCGGCTAGGGATAATGAGGCTTCGCGGAAGCTCCCGAAAAAATCCAACACCCTTTTTAGGCTCGGCAAACAACTGCGCCATTCTTGCTCTAGAGCGTCGCGTCTCTTACGGGAGAACTCAACCTCAGCCTTCCTTATATCGCTAACTAAGATTTCTGATCGCCCATCAGAAGCGGTGATGCATTCATTTACGAATGCTATCATATCTCGCGGACGCATAAGCGTCCGTTCGAGTAGCCAATCAAAAGTCTTTCGCCCACCAATCGTAACAGGAAATACATCGTCAAACGCAATGTCCTCGCCTGTATATTGGCGCTTAAAAAGTTCCACGAGCCGCAAATCAACGAGCTTCTTTAGATCGACCTTGGACCACTTCATTTTAACAAAATAATCCTCGAATTTTTCTCTTTGAAAAGAGAGGTCAGCCGTCTCTTGAACCACCCTTTCCAAAACATCCGTTCTTAGCGCAACGAGAATCTTGAGGTTCGTAATTTTACGAAATGACTTTAAAGCCTCAACGAGGGATCTAATCATCTTAAATCGTATCGAGTTATCGACCCAACTCTCGTCCAGCCTATCGATAAGAATGAAAAAATGATGATCAGTTCTAGCCTCTTGGGCAAGCATATCTATCACGCCGTGTAAGGTGGATAGCTGTTCTGAATTGATTATCTTTTTCGAGCGCGCAACAAGCTCGCTTTTTTGGCCCTTGCTCAAGCGTTTTTCGTACTGTCCCCCGCCCTTGAATTTAGCTAGCTCCCCACCAAACTCGCCTGCCAATTTTTTCTCTACATCCTCCGTAATTTCCTTGATGTTCTGATCCATCGTTATCCAGAACTTGCCTTCCCATTCAGACAAATAATCAACAGCCTTGGTCTTTCTCGGATCACCTAAAAAGCGATCCACAATCA
>JAHJPT010000080.1 GCA_018819685.1 Alphaproteobacteria bacterium | reverse complement strand
GGTTCCGCTTGGCGGTGCGCGATTGATGCCCCGAGGTCTCGTTGCCATCGACCCATTCGCCACTCTCGATCAGTGCCCGAAGCTCGGCCACCTGCGCTGTGTCGAGGACGCCTTCCACGCGAACCATCATGCCGTCTTGTCCTTCGGGGGTAGGCGCGTCGCGCCGCAAGTCCCCCTTCCACTGACGAGGATGCGAATGATTGTCAATTGCAGCAGTCGTGGGGCAGCAGGAAGCAAGCGAGGGCAATGCGCCCCCGCTTGCAGTGCTCGGGGCCTCCGGTCTTGCTCCCTCAGCGAGAGAGCGGCATGGTCATCCCTTCGGCTCGATATAGCGATCGAGTTCCTCGAAGGAGGAGCGATCGGTGAGCAGCAGGGCGGCCGGCTTCAGGCCGTCGAAATGGGCCATGACCATCGTGATGAGAACCGTGAGCGGCACCGCCAGGATCGCGCCGACCACGCCCCACAGCACCGACCAGAACAGCAGCGAGAGCAGCACGACCAGCGGAGAGATCGAGAGCCGTTTGCCCATCAGCCTGGGATCGACGAAATTGCCCATGACCTGTTCGATCACCAGCAGGCCCAACGCGACCAGTGCGGCCGTTCCGGGATCGCGCGTGACCAGCACATAGAACACGGGCAGTGCGCCGGAGACGATCGAGCCGACAGTGGGAATGAAGCCGAGCAGGACGGTCAGGACAGCCCACAGGAGCAGGTAATCGACGCCGAAAATCGCCAGAAAGGCCGCGTAGAGGCAGGCTGTCGCTGTTCCCAGCACGAGGCGCATGAGGAAATAGGCGCGGAACTTCTCGCCCACGGACCGGCCGATTTCCAGCCAGCGTCGGCCAGCGCGATCCCCGCTTCCCCCGGCGCCTCCCTTCGCACGCCCGCGCGTCGCCGCGGCGGCGATCTTGTCGTGCCAATTGCCCGCTTCCAGCAGCATCAGCAGGATCAGGAACAGGATCAGGACGATCCCGCCCAGCGTGCTGGTGGTGATGCCGAGCGCAGTCATCGCACTGGATGCGAGCGCTCCGTTCGACATCAGCGATGTGGAATCGGGATCCGGGCCATCGCTAAGGATGTCGGGCAGGCCGAGATCGGGTAGGCCCAGATTGTGGAGCTGCTGCTCCAGCCGAGGGCCGAGATCGGTCAGCAGATCGTAGACCTGGCTCCCCGCGAGCCCGATACCGAACACGAAGGCACCCAGGAAGAAGAGCACGACGAGCAGCCCCGCGACCGCGCCCAGCCACCGCAGCCTGGACGGCATGCGCTCGGATATCGCCGAGGCAAGCGGCCATACGGCGAGCGCAAGCAGCAAGGCGCAGACCGCCGGCATGACCACGGCATAGGCTTCGCGCAGCAACCAGAACGCCGCTGCGAATGCGATCACCAGAATCGGAATCCTCCAGCGGTTGGACGATGGCTGCACGCGGGTGGGGGAAACGGGTCGGGGACCGCTGTTCTCTGCCATCTACGCTGAATGCGTCGGCGGCGGGTTTGTTCCGTCGGACGGCTTGTCGCGGGGAGGGATGGGCATGCGCGAGGCTGGCGCTTCGGCCCCCGGCGCTCTAACGGGAGCGCCATGTTGAACGCGACGAGACTGGCAGACGCTTTTGCGCAGGTGACCGAATATTGGTCCCCCAAGGTGATCGGCCGGGTGAACGATCAATTGCTCAAGGTGGCCAAGCTCAAGGGCGAGTTCGTCTGGCATGCGCACGAGGGCGAGGACGAGTTGTTCTACGTCGTCAAGGGATCGCTCGTCATCGAGTTCGAGGATGGCCCCGTGGCGCTTTCGCAAGGCGACTTCCTCACCGTTCCGCGCGGGGTCCGGCACAATCCCGTGGCGGCGCAGGAGTGCTGGGTGCTGCTTATCGAACCCGCCTCGACCAAGCACACCGGCGAGGAGATCACCCCGCGCACGCGCAGCATCGAAGAGCAGTTGCGCTGACGGCTGGCGATTGAAGGCTGGCGGCGAGCATGCGGCCAAGCAATCCTGAGAACAAGACCCTGCGAACCGTCTGCGGCCGCGCCTTGGATGCAGCCCTCTTTGGCATTGCGTCCCATCAGAGCCACCGGCTGGCGACGATTGCCGAAACAGCGGAACCTGCCGCAAGCGCCTCCATTGTTTGGATATACGGGAGCCAATGAAACAACTGGAGAGACATTATGGCAGACTATCGCAGAGGCTATCGCGACGACTACGGTCAACAGAACCGGTACAGCGGGAGTTATGGTAACGACCGGGACGACTACGGTCGCAGCTATCGCGGCGACAGGGGCTATCGCGACGACCGCGGCGCGATGGATCGCGCCGGGGACGAAATCCAGTCGTGGTTCGGCGACGACGATGCCGAGCGGCGGCGCCGCATGGACGAACGCCGCGATCCCGACACCAACCACTTCGGTGGGCGCGACCGTGACGATTACGGCCGCTACCGCAGTCGCGGCTATTCCGACGACGACTACCGCGACAGCGGATATCGCGGCGGATACGATAGGGGCGGATATGGCGGCGGCAGCGATCGCGAAGATCGCGGCTGGGGCTATAGCGACCGCTCGGACAGGTATGGCGGCGAGCGCGGCTACGGCTCTTCCTATCGCCGCGATCTGAGCCACGACGATCTCCACGAGCATGAATCGCGCCGCAGCCACTACGGCAAGGGGCCCAGGAACGATACGAGGTCCAAGGAGCGCGTGCAGGAGCGCGTCAGCGACGAATTGCACGACGACCACGATCTCGATGCGAGCGATATCGAGGTCAAAACCAGCGACAATGGCGAAGTGACGCTCGAGGGCACGACCGACTCGCGCTGGAGCAAGCGGCGGGCTGAAAACTGCGCCTACAGGGTGCGCAATGTTCGCCATGTGCAGAACAACATCCGCGTCGAACACCGCGACGACGAGAGTTCCGCCGTGGCCCGCGATCCCGATGCGACCAACCGGCCGACCACCGGTCGCAAGACTGCGACCAAGACGTAACCCTCGCCAGTTGGGTGAACGCAAAACCCCCGCGCCGCAACGGCGTGGGGGTTTTTCACGTCGGTCAGACTGATCGCCCGCCAGGCGCGACGCTTCGGGTTCAGATATCGACCACCGTCTGCTCGATCGCGCCGAAGATCGAATGGCCGTCTTTGTCCTTCATTTCCACGCGCACGGTGTCGCCTGCCCGCATGAAGCGGGTGCTGGCCTCGCCGCTGCGGATCGTCTCGATCATGCGGATTTCGGCGATGCAGCTGTAGCCGCGCCCGCCATCGGCGACGGGCTTGCCCGGATCGCCCTCGGGACCCTGATTGGAGACGGTGCCCGAACCGATGATCGTGCCCGCGCCGAGATCGCGGGTCTTCGCGGCATGCGCGACCAGCTCGGCGAGGCTGAAAGTGGCATCCTCGCCGGCTTCGGCGCGACCGAAGGGTTCGCCATTGTAATCGACCATCAGCGGCAGGTGGACGACGTTGTCCTTCCAGGCGTCTCCGAGCTCGTCGGGGGTCACCGCCACGGGCGAGAAGGCGGACGACGGTTTGGACTGGAAGAAGCCGAAGCCCTTGGCGAGTTCGCCGGGGATGAGGCCGCGCAGGCTCACATCGTTGACCAGCATCACCAGCTTGATGTGATCGGCCGCCTGTTCGCTGGTGACGCCCATCGGCACATCGTCGGTGACGACCGCGATCTCGCCTTCCATATCGCAGCCCCAGGCGGGATCGCCCAGCGGAATGTCCGCGCGCGGGGGGAGGAATTTGTCGCTGCCGCCCTGATACATCAGCGGGTCGTGGTAGAAGCTCTCGGGCACCTCGGCATTGCGCGCCTTGCGGACCAGCTCGACGTGGTTGATGTAGGCGGAACCGTCGGCCCATTGATAGGCGCGCGGCAACGGCGAATGCGCCTCGCGTTCGTGGAACCGCTCGCAGGGCACCGACTGGTGTTCGACATCGGTGTAGAGGTTGCGCAATTTGGGCTCGCACTCGGCCCAATTGTCGAGTGCGGCCTGCAGCGTGGGGGCGATGTTGTCCGCCGGGCAATAGCGGGTGAGGTCTTTCGAGACGACGACCAGTTTCCCGTCGCGGGTTCCATCGTTCAGCGTGGCGAGTTTCATCTCAATTCCTCTCGGGGTTCATTGGTTTTCCGGGCTGTCGGGCTGGGCATCGGGATGCGCCCGCTGGAATGGTGGCAATGCGAGACAGGCGCGTTCGATCCGTTTGATGTGCGGCTTGTCGCCGAAATCGAAGCCGAAGCGCTGCGCATTGTAGACCTGCGGCAGCAGGATCGCCTCGAAGAAGCCGGGCGCGTCGAACAGGAAGTCGCCGGCGCCGAGCTGCGCCAGCCGCGCCTCGACCGGATCGAGCGTGCGCGCCAGCCAGTGGCGGTACCAGCTCTCGACCGTTTCCTGATCGTGGCCGAGCGGGTCCTTGAGGTATTTCAGGACCGGCAGGTTGAGCGGAGCGTGCAATTCGGTGGCGATCGCATAACCCAGCTCGCGCGCGGTGTAGCGTTGCTCCAGATCGGCGGGGAGCAGGGGGTGCTCGGGATAGGCCTCGTCGAGCCATTCGATCAGCGCCATCGACTGCGCCCGGTCGCGGCCATCGGCCTCGAGCATGGGCACGCTGCCGAAGGGATTGCGGCCGGTGAAGGCCTCGCCCTTCTGCTCGGACTGGAGCAGGTTGACGGGCACGTTCTCATAGGCGAGCCCCTTGAGCTCGAGCGCGATCCGCAGGCGGTAGCTGGTCGAGCTGCGGTAATAGCCGTGCAGTCGCATCATCTTGATTTCCTAGTCATCGCGAGCGGCCGCAGGTCGCGTGGCAATCCATGGCCCACCCGGCTCCGCACGCGCCGTCCATGGATTGCTTCGTCGCTGTCGCTCCTCGCAATGACGAATTCCGGAGACATCAGAACGCCGCGATCCCCGTGACCGCGCGGCCCAGGATCAGCGCGTGGACATCGGCGGTACCTTCGTAGGTGTTGACCGTCTCGAGATTCACCATGTGGCGGATGACCTGATATTCCTCGGAAATGCCGTTGCCGCCGTGCATGTCGCGCGCGACCCGCGCGATATCGAGCGCCTTGCCGACATTGTTGCGCTTGACGATCGAAATCATCTCGGGCGCGAACCTGCCCT
>JAHJPT010000079.1 GCA_018819685.1 Alphaproteobacteria bacterium | reverse complement strand
TCATCCCTAGAGCTGCGGCGTCTTCATCTTTGCGTTCCATCCGTCCCGCAATGGCGCAAGCGGTGCCGGGCGTCTGGTCAAGCAACCGCGCATTGGCGTATGCCTCGCTTCGACTTATCAGCCGGAGTTGCCCCGATGCGCTTGACCCTTGCCACACTCGCCCTGCCGCTCGCCCTGCTGGCTGCCTGCAGCGACGAACCCGAGGATGCCGAGGCGGGTGCAGAACTCGATCCGGCGACCGAACAGGCGCTCAACGACGATCTGATGACCGATCCCGATCTTGCCGGAAGCGCTGAAGGAAACGCGGCGCTATCCGGATCGAGCGATCGCTCATTGCCCAATATCAACCGCACGCCCGAAGCGATTGCGGCGGCGCGCACCCGCGCGGCGGAGTTGGTCGGCGGGGCCGATGCCCTGCGGGCCGTACCCGCACCGCGCGATCTGGGAGCCGCTCAGACGGTGACGCCGGCGATGCAGAAAGCAGCGCAGGCGGCGGTCGCACCCGGCGGTGCCAATTGCGACTCGCGGGTCGAATACACCACCGCCTGGGCGGCCAAGCTGCCCGGCACCTTCCCGGTCTATCCGCGCGGCAACACGCAGGAAGCGGCGGGCACCGACGAGGGCGGCTGTGCGCTGCGCGTGGTGTCTTTCCTGACGCCGGTGCCGCTCGACGATGTGCTTGCCTTCTATCACACGCGCGCGCTCGCCAATGGCTATTCGGCAGAGCATGTGAAGGCCGGCGGCGACAACATCCTAAGCGGTACCAGCGGCGAGAACGCCTTCGTGGTTTACGGTCGCCGGCTGCCCTCGGGCGTGACCGAGATCGATCTCGTCACCAGCAACCCGTAACGCGGCCGCGCAGGCTCATTCCTTGAGCCCGACACCCAGGCTGGCGCGCGGTTGCTGCATCTCGGTGCTGGTGACCGGGTAGGCGCAATAATCCGCAGCATAGAAGGCCGCCGGGCGATGGTTGCCGGACAGGCCGACCCCGCCGAAGGGCGCCGCCGAGGATGCGCCATTGGTCGGCCGGTTCCAGTTGATGATTCCGGCGCGGATCTCGTTCCAGAACATTTCGAAATCCTGCGGTGACCCGCCGACGAGCGAAGCGGATAGCCCATAGCGGGTCATGTTCGCCTCGGTGATGGCCTCGTTGAGATCGGGAACGCGAACCACCTGGAGCAGCGGTCCGAACAGCTCGACATCGGGGCGTTCGTGCATGTCCGTGACGTCGAGGATCCCCGGCGTCAGAAACGGCTTGTCCTCGTCGGGACGCTTCATGTGCAGGATCGGCTTGGCGCCGCGGCTCATCAGCGCGACGAAGCTTTCGGTGAGCAGGTCGGCGGTCTGATTGTCGATCACCGGACCCATGAAGGGCTGCGGATCGGCGAAGGGCTCGCCCACGATCAGCCGTTCGGCCAGCGTCTTCACGCGCGGGACGATCTCGTCATACATCGAATCGGTCACGATCAACCGGCGCGCGGCGGTGCAGCGCTGCCCGGCGGTGGTGAAGGCGGACTGGATGATCGTGACAGCGGCATCGTCGACCTTGGGCGTGTCGGTGACGACGATGGCATTGTTGCCGCCCATCTCGAGCGCGACGATCTTGCCCGGTTCGGTCGCCAGCTTGCGGTTGATCGCCACGCCCGCGCGCGCCGAGCCTGTAAACAGCACGCCGTCGACCAGCCAATGCGCAACCAGTTCCTTGCCTTCCTCGGGGCCGCCGATCAGCAATTGCACGACGTTCTCGGGGATGCCCGCCGCGTGGAAGCACTTCACCAGGAATTCGCCGACCGCAGGGGTCTTCTCGCTGGGCTTGAAGATGATGCAATTGCCGGCGATCAGGGCGGGTACGATATGGCCGTTGGGCAGGTGCGCGGGGAAGTTGTACGGACCCAGCACCGCCATCACGCCATGCGGCTTGTGACGCACCGCAGCAGTGCCCTGCAGCGCGCTGTTGAGCTTCTTCTGGCCGGTTCGCTCGGCATAGGCGGTGATCGAGATCTCCACCTTGCCGATGACCGCCTCCACCTCGGTGCGCGCTTCCCACAATGGCTTGCCGGTTTCGCGCGCGATCAGTTCGGCGAAGGGCTCGGCCTGGCGGCGCACTTCATTGGCGAAGCGACGGACCAGTTCGATACGTTGACCGAGCGACTGATTGGCCCAGTCGCGCAGGGCCTCGCGCGCCCGTTCCACGCAGGAGTCGACGCTACCGATCTCGCCGCGCCACAATTCTTCGCCCGTCGCGGGCTGGTAGGAGTTGATCTGATTGTCGGACACGGGAATCGGCACCTCGTTCAAGTCGAATTTCTTCGCAGTCCTCGGCGCTACCATGCTCGCTCGCCGAAGTCCCCGATCCTGTTTCTCTCCGGATCCGGGGCGGAGCTATCTGGTGCCTGATCCGCCCAGCGTCAATTCGCTTGGCACCGTACCCGGTCTTGCCGGCCGAAGGTGGCCGCGTCAGTGCCCGCCGGGTGTCGGCGGCTGGCCGTACGCATCTCCCATCCTGCGGATCGCACGGATCTTCTCCTGCAGCGGCTGCCAATCGTCGCGCTGATCGATCGCCGCCCATAGCGCTTCGACCTCTTCAATCAGCATGCTTTGGGGCGCCGGTTCGTCCCAATAGGGATGCGGCGAGTCTGCAGCTTCGTAGGACGCGAGTGCAGCCGCGAGATCGCCCGCCGCGTCGCGCCCGCCGCGATGGCGGTGGAAGAACAGATCGGGCGACTCGCCGCTCGCCACCATGGCCTTTTCGCACACTCCCACCAGCGCCGTGTCCGCCTGGCTTCCCCGGCTCGCCACGCCCAGCCGCCAGCACCACCGCCGCCCGACGGCCGCCATGTAGAGGTCGCCGAAGCGCTCCAGAGCGGCGATCAGCGGCGGGGCGGTGGTAAGCAGGCGCAAGGCGACCGCCAATTGTCCGCAATTCCAGTGCAGTGCCTCGGGTTGGCGGCCAAAGGCATAGAGGCCTGCATGATCGAAATAGGCGGCGGTGAAGGAGGGATCCCAGCGCGGGAGGAACCGCCACGGACCGTAGTCGAAGCTCTCGCCCGTTATGTTCATATTGTCGGTGTTGAGTACGCCGTGGACGAAACCGGCGACCATCCAACTGGCGGCGAGATCCGCCAGCCGTTCGACCACCTGATGCATCAACCGCACCGCCGGCTCGTCGCGGCCCGGCGCATCGGCGGGCGGGGGCGGGCCGGGGAACTGCTCGAGGCAGTAATCGACCAGCTCTGCCATGTGACCCTTTTCCTCCAGCGCGAGCAGACGCTGGAAGGTGCCGATGCGGATGTGGCCATGACTCAGCCGCACCATCACCGCCGAGCGGGTGGGGGAAGGCTCGTCACCGCGCATCAGCTCTTCGCCGGTCTCGACGACGGAGAAGGTCCGCGAGGTGTAGACCCCCAGCGCCTCGAGCATCTCGGTCGCGAGGATCTCGCGCACCGCGCCCTTCAGCGTCAGGCGTCCGTCTCCCGCGCGGCTCCACGGCGTCTGGCCGGAGCCCTTGGTCCCCAAGTCCAGCAATCGGCCCGAGACGTCGCGCAATTGGGCGAAGAGAAAGCCGCGCCCGTCTCCGATCTCGGGATTGTAGACGCGGAACTGATGGCCGTGATAGCGCAGCGCAAGCGGTTGCGGGAGGTTGCCCGCAAGCGGTGCGAACCGTCCGAAATGCTGCAGCCATTGCGGCTCGGCGAGACCGTCCAATCCGACCTCTGCCGCCGCTCGGTCGTTGCGGAAACGCAGCACGGTTTCGGGAAAATCTGCGGGCGCCACCCGATCCCCCAGCCACTCGGCCAACGTGGCGATCGGTGTGTCGGCTCGATAGCTCGCTGCTTGCGGTTCTTCGCGCATGCAGCAATAGTGGGCTAGCGGGCGACCGGGCGCAAGGCCGGCGCCGCAACTTACGGCGAAGCAGCGAAACGGACGACATTCCCACCTCATGGACAAGCCCTATTCCGAGAAGAGCTGGCAGAGCCCCGATGGGTTGGCGCTGTATTTCCGCGATTACCCGAGCCAGGTACCCGGCGCGGAAGGGCGCCCGCCGGTGCTGTGTCTGCACGGGCTGACGCGCAACGGCCGCGATTTCGAGCAATTGGCGCTGCATCTGTCGGCGGCGGGCTGGCGGGTTCTGGTGCCGGACATGCGCGGACGCGGCAATAGCGATTACGCGTCCGACAGCGCGACCTACGCGGTGCCCAACTACGTCGCCGACGTGCAGGCGCTGCTCGAGCAGGAAGCGGTCGATCGCTTCGTCGCGATCGGCACCTCGATGGGCGGGCTTATAACGATGATGCTGGCGACGCTTGCGCCCGAGCGCATCGCCGCGGCGGTGCTCAACGATATCGGTCCGGTGGTCGAGAGCGACGGGCTCGACAAGATCAAGACCTATATCGGCCAGGGGCGCAGCTTCCCCACCTGGATGCACGCCGCCCGCGCGCTCGAAGAGGTGCACGGCCAGTCGCACCCCACTTTCGAAACCGAGGACTGGCTGGCGATGGCCAAGCGCGGGATGACGCTATGCAGCAACGGCCGGATCGCTTTCGACTACGACATGAAGATCGCCGACCCGATCCTCGATGCCGAGAGCGACGCCGGTGCTGTGCCGCCCGATCTGTGGCCCGCCTACGAAGCGCTGGCGGGGCGCCCGGTGCTGGTGGTGCGCGGCGGCGATTCGACATTGTTTTCGACCGACACATTTGCCGAGATGAAACGTCGAATTCCACAAGCGACATCGGTGACCGTCCCCGACACCGGACACGCCCCGACGCTCGACGAGCCTGAAACCCGCGCGGCGATCGACGCGCTGCTGGCTCGGGTCGCATGAACGCCACGGCCGCGACCGCGAAGCCGCATATCCTCCATCTGCATTCCACCTTCGCTCCCGGGGGCAAGGAATTGCGCACGGTGCAATTGATCAACGGCTTCGGTCCGGGGCTGCGGCACACGATCGTCTCGGCAGAAAGCGAGGAAAACGGCGCCGCCGAGCGCATCCATCGCGGCATCGCGGTGACTTTGCAGCCGGAATTCCCCTCGCTCAAGGGCCTGCCGACGCCGGGTCGTCTGCACAGGCTCGCCCGCGCAATGCGCAGTTACGATCTCGTGCTGACTTACAATTGGGGGGCGATGGATGCGGTGATGGCGCATACGCTGTTTTCCGAGGCCTACGACCTGCCGCCGCTGATCCATCACGAGGACGGCTTCGACGAGGAGGAACTGGTCCGGCGCATGCGTCGCCGTACCTGGTATCGGCGGATCGCCTTGGGCAAGGCGGCTGGGCTGGTGGTCCCCTCGGAGCAGCTCGAGGAGATCGCACTGGTCGAATGGCAGCAGCCGCTCGGGCGGGTGAAGCGCATCGCCAACGGCATAGACACCAAAGCCTTCGCCAAGAAACCGCGCAACGACGCGATCCGTCGGCTCCTCAAACGACCGGGTGAAAACTGGGTGGGAACGCTCGCGGGCTTGCGCAAGGTCAAGAACCTGCCGCGGCTCGTCCGCGCTTTTGCGCCGCTGCCCGACAACTGGCATCTAGTGATCTGCGGCGAAGGGGCGGAACGCGCCGCGATAGAGGCCGAGGCCGACCGGCTCGGGATCAACCACCGGGTGCATCTTCCCGGCGCAATTGCCGATCCCGCCAGGGTCGTGGGGCTGTTCGACATCTTCGCGCTGTCGAGCGACAGCGAGCAGTTTCCGCTCTCGGTCGTCGAGGCGATGGCCGCTGGTCGACCGGTGGTCGCGCCGCGGGTGGGCGACATCGCCGAGATGGTGTCCGCCGCCAACCGCAATTACCTCGCCGCCAACTCTGAGGACGAAGCGCTCGAGGCCGAACTGGTCACGCTCGCGGTCGACAAGCGGCTGCGCGAGGAGATCGGCGCCGCCAATCGTGAGAAGGCGCGAGCCGAATTCGATGCGGAGAAGATGCTGGCCGCCTATCGCCGGCTGTATACCAGCGCAATGCGGGCGGCGGGCAAGGGCGGTTTCTGAACCGGCTCGGCTGCTCTGGTTGCCGCACGCGCTTTCAGCCGATGTTCACGCGGACGGGGACAGGAGGGCCGCGGCGGGCCGAAACCATTGCCCTCCGGGGGCGCGCGTCCTAAGGACGCCGCCGAACGATTGACTTGAACGGGAACTCAGCCGCTCGTGGCCCTACCACCGAAAAAGACCGCCGAAACGCACCAGGAAAAGCTTCAGCGCCGCAAAGACGCCGAGGAAATCGCGATGATGCGCGAGGTCGACGATGCGGTGCGGCAGGGCGATCTGGCGAATTTCGGCGAACGTTACGGCAAACCGCTGGCGGCGCTGGTCGTGCTGCTGATCGTGGCGCTTGCCGCCTATCTGCTGTGGTGGCAGCCGAGCCAGCGCGCTGCGGCCGAAGCGCGGTCGGAAACGCTGGTTTCCGCACTCGACAATGTCGAGGCCGGCAACCTCCAGACCGCCTTCGATGCGCTCGAGGGCCTGGCCGGCGACGGCAGCGATGCGGTGGCGGCCAATGCCCGGATGCTGCGCGGCGGTATCGCCGCCGAGCAGGGCCGGACCGAGGAAGCGGTCGCCATCTTCGACGAACTCGCCTCCGATGCCGACGCACCCGAGGAGTTGCGCAATCTCGCGCTGATCCGCAAGATCGCTACCGGTTTCGACACGATGGACAAGGCTGCAGTCGTGGCCGCGCTCCAGCCGCTGGCCGTGCCGGGCGAACCTTTCTTCGGCAGCGCGGGCGAACTGCTGGCAATGGCCTATCTCGAACAGGGCCAGCGCGAGCAGGCGGGAGCGCTGTTCGCCGAGATCGCCAAGACCGAGGGCGTTCCCGAGAGCTTGCGCTCGCGAACGCGCCAGATGGCGGGCCTGCTCGGGGTCGACGCGATCGAGGATGTCGATGCGTTGCTCGAAGCGCAGGGCGTGGGCCAGGCCCCGGCCGCGGACGGGCAGGGTGCGCCGGCTGCTCCGCCCGTCGCGCAGCCCGCCTCATGATTGAGAAAGCGAAATCCATTCGATGATCCAACACCTGACCAAAGCCACCCTTCGCGCGGGCGTCGCCGCGATGCTCGTCACCGGGCTGTCGGCATGCGCCGGCGGTCTGTTCGGGGGCTCGGATGAGAAGACGACGCCCAGTATCGGCGATCGCACGCCGATCCTCTCGCGGATCGAATCCGGTGCCGAAGTCGATCCCGCGCTTGCGAGCGTCTCGGTGGTCCTGCCTCCCGCTCAGACCAACAGCGAGTGGGCGCAGGGTGGCGGCACCGCGAGCAAGAACCAGGGCCATGTCGCGCTGGCCGCGCAACCGAGCCCGGTCTGGACCGCCACCGTCGCCGGGTCGAGCAACCGCCGTCGGCTCGGCGCCGCACCGGTCGTGGGGGGAGGGCGGCTCTACGTCGTCGATACCGCCGGCAATGTCTCGGCTTTCGACGCGCAGACCGGAGGGCTGGTGTGGAAACGCGACTCGGCGCTTGCCAACGATCTGCAGGTCGTCGCCTTCGGTGGCGGAGTGAGCTATTTCAATGGCCGCCTCTACGGCACCAATGGCGCGGGCGAAGTCGTCGCGATGGATGCCGCCACCGGCAGTGAATTGTGGAAGGTGCGCCCTGCAGGTCCGCTGCGCGGTGCGCCCACGCTTGCCTTCGACAGCGTCTTCGTCATGACGCAGGACAACCAGATTTTCGCGCTCGATGCCCGGACCGGCGAGCTTCAATGGCAGGAATCGGCCTCCGCCACCCAGGCCGGTGTTTTCGGCGTCGCGGCTCCGGCGGCAGGTCAGGGCACGGTCATCGCCGGCTACAGCTCGGGCGAACTGGTTGCCTATCGCTACGAGAACGGACGCACGCTGTGGGCCGATGCACTGGCGCGGACCAGCATCTCGACCTCGGTCGGCTCGCTGACCGATATCGATGCCGATCCGATCATCGACAACGGCCGGGTCTATGCGCTTGGCCAGGGTGGCCGGATGGCGGCCTACGAGCTGGTTACCGGCCAGCGAATCTGGGAACTCAACCTCGCCGGGATTTCGACCCCGGCCATCGCCGGCGAGTGGATCTTCACCCTCACCGACGATGCCCGCCTGCTCGCCATCGCCCGTTCCACCGGTAAGGTGCGCTGGCTCACCGAGTTGCCGCAGTTTCGCGACATGGAAGACCGCAAGGGTCCGATCTACTGGCAGGGTCCGGTGCTCGCCGGGGGCAATCTGTGGACGGTCAATTCCGAAGGCCAGATCTATCGGATCGGCGCGAGCGAAGGTTCGGCGACGCTGTTCCACGATCTGAAACAGCCGGTCACGCTGCCGCCGATCGTGGCCGACAACACGCTCTACGTCATCGACGACAGCGGGCGGATAACCGCCTTTCGCTGAGTCGGCTGCGATTTTTGCGCACCGTTAACCATTGTCCCGCTATGAAAAGCGGGCAATGACCGCGCCAGATCCACCCGAAATTCCGGCCGCGCGCCCGGTCAGCGATGTTTCGCCTGTCGTGGGCGTGCTCGGCGTGGTCAGCCTGCTGGGCTGGTTTGCGATCTGCCGCCAATGGCCGGAGATCAGCACGGCGTTCGACCTGCCGGGGCCCCGCGCGCGGATGGACGGCGTCTATGCCGTTCTCACCGGACTGGTGGTGGCCTGCCTGCCGATGGTGGTCTGGTCGCTGCTGGTCGACAAGGTCCACCTTCGCCCCTCGACCGGGATCGACTGGTCGCTCGCCCGGACGCGAAAGCCCGACGCGGCGCGCTGCGTCACCAAGATCGCCGGTCTGTGGACCACCTGGGCGATCATCGCCGGGCTCTACTGCGTCTCGCGCTGGTACTGGTCCGGCAGCTATGAATTCGCGATGTCGGTGCTCACGGTCAGCATCGTCCCGCTGGCGGTGCTCTCGATCCCCTATGTGGTGTGGCTCGACAGGGTGCTGGTCGAGCCGCGCGACCATGCCTGGCACTTCGGTGCGCTGCTCAGCGGACGCGGCGAATGGGACCTGGAAGAGGTCAAGAAGCACGGCCGCACCTGGCTGATCAAGGGCTTCTTCGCGGCCTTCATGATCTCGATCCTGCCTCCCGGTTTCGTCGCGGTGGTCAATGCGGATTTCGGCGCGATAGCCGGCGATCCGGTGCAGCTGGGGGTCGCGCTGCTGCAGTTGATGTTCGTGATCGACGTCCAGATCGGCACCATCGGCTATATCGTCACCATGCGGCCGCTCGACGCCCATATCCGCAGCGGCAATCCGTTCGTGGCCGGCTGGCTGGCTGCCTTGATATGCTACCCGCCCTTCGTCTGGGGGATCATCGGCAACGGGCTGGTGCTCAATTACGAAACCAACACCCGCGACTGGGCCTATTGGTTCGCAGGCAACGAGGTTTTGCTGTGGGTCTGGGCGGCGTGGCTGGTGTTCCTCACCGCGATCTATGCCTGGGCGACCTTCGCCTTCGGGCTGCGGTTTTCCAACCTGACCTATCGCGGGGTGATCACCCACGGCCCCTACCGCTTCACCCGCCACCCGGCCTATGTGTCCAAGAACCTGTTCTGGTGGTGCTCGGTCATGCCGTTCCTGGTCACCACCGGGTCGCCGGTCGATGCGATCCGCAACGTCTTCTGCCTGCTGTGCGTCAACGCGATCTATTACTGGCGCGCGCGCACCGAGGAAGCCCATCTGCTCGCCGAAGACCCGAAATATCGCGAATACCACGCCTGGATGGGCGCGCACGGGTTGATCACCGCGCCGCTGACGCGGTTGACCGATTGGATCGTGGGTCTCCGGTTTACCCCCAGGGCGCAACCGGCGGAGTAATCAGCCGAGCGGCAGGCCGTCGTCGGTCTCGAAGATGCGCAGGTCGCGCTCCATCGCCGGATTGGCGGCCATGGCGCGCTTGAACTCCGCCATATGAGGCGACTTCGAATGCGCGTCGAGCGCAGCGCGGTCGCGCCAGCGTTCCACCAGATAGAGCACATCGGGATCGGTGAGATCCTGCGCGAAGCCGTATTCGAGACAGCCGTCCTCGGCGCGCGAGGCGCGGACCATCGCGACGATCGCCTCGCGCCCTTTGGAAAGCGTGTCGGGAGCCAGTTTGAGGGTGCCGTTGATCTGGATCATCGCGCCGTCCTTTTCTCGTCAGAAGCTCTGTTTGTAGACCTGGCTCACATCGCCGTTCCACTCGCCATGATAGAGATCGAGCAGACGCTGCGCCGGAACCTTGCCGCTCGCCACGATCTCGTCGAGCGTTTCGAGGAAGCCGGTCTCGTTGTCGCCCGAAGTATTGAGCCGCGCGCGCGCCGACAGCCCGCTGCGCGCGATCGCCAGGACTTCCTTCGCGAGATCCTGCAGCCGCCCGCCACCCGGCAGCGCCGCGTCGAGCGCCTGCTTGGGGACCGCATTGCGCAGCGCCTCGCGCTCTTCCATGCTCCAGTCCTTGACCAGATCCCAGGCGGCATCGAGCGCGGATTGATCGTAGAGCAGCCCGACCCAGAAGGCGGGCAGGGCGCAGATACGGCCCCACGGACCGCCATCGGCGCCGCGCATCTCGAGGAAGGTCTTCAGCCGCACTTCGGGGAAGGCGGTGGACAGATGATCGTTCCAGTCGTCCAGCGTCGGCTTTTCACCGGGGAGGACGCTCAGCTCGCCCTTCAGGAAGTCGCGGAACGACAGACCGGCGGCATCGATGTAGCGACCGTCGCGGTAGACGAAGTACATCGGCACATCGAGCGCATAGTCGGTGTAGCGATCATAGCCGAAGCCGTCCTCGAACACGAAGGGCAGCATGCCCGTCCGCGCCGGGTCGGTGTCCGACCAGATATGGCTGCGATAGCTGAGCATCCCGTTGGGCTTGCCCTCGGTGAAGGGCGAATTGGCGAACAAAGCGGTCGCCAGCGGCTGCAGCGCCAGCCCGACGCGGAACTTCTTCGCCATGTCCGCCTCGGTTTCGTAGTCGAGATTGACCTGGATCGTGCAGGTGCGGAGCATCATGTCGAGGCCCATCGTGCCGACGCGCGGCATGTGGCGCAGCATGATGGCGTAACGGCCCTTGGGCATGATCGGAAGTTCGGCGCGGGTCTTGTCCGGCCACATGCCGAGGCCGAGAAAACCGAAGCCGAATTTGTCGCCGATCGCCTTTACCTGCTCCAGATGGCGTCCGGTCTCGGCACAGGTCTCGTGCAGATTGTCGAGCGGCGCGCCGGAGAGTTCGAACTGGCCGGCCGGCTCGAGGCTGATATTGCCGTCCGGGCCGGCGAGCGCGATGACCTTGCCGCCCTCCTCGACCGGGTGCCAGCCATAGTCGGTCAGTCCGCCCAGCAGATCGCGAATGCCGCCCGGCTCGTCATAGCTCGGGGCGTGGTGATCGGAGAGGGCGTAGACGAATTTTTCGTGCTCGGTGCCGATGCGCCAGCGCGTGGGCGGCTTCTCGCCCCGAGCGAAGCTCTGGACGAGTTGGTCGCGGTGCTCGATGACCGCTGCGTTGCTCTTTGAAACGGTCTTGGTGCTCATCGCGCGCATGTAGCGAGCCGAAAGGTGGGACGCTAGTGGGTCCGGAAAACGCGCTCTCCCCGAAAGGGAGGGTCGGGTTTCACCAGTCGCCGGCCGCCGCCATCCACAGGCTCACCGCCGCCGCCGCCGCCGTATCCGCGCGCAATATCCGCGGTCCGAGTCCGATTCCCACCGCGCCGGGCACCGCACGAATCGCGTCGCGCTCTTCGCTGTCGAAACCGCCTTCGGGACCGATCAGGATCGCGGCCGGCCCCCTGGCCGTGCGCATCGCCTCGAGCGCCGGCACGCCGCCCGTTTCGTCGGCGAAGAACAGGGTTCGATCCACCGGCCAGTCTCGCAGCAGGGCCGGCAATTTCACCGGCTCGTCCAGCTCCGGCACTGCCGTCCGCCCGCATTGCTCAGCCGCCTCGATCATGTGCGCGCGCAGGCGGTCGAG
>JAHJPT010000078.1 GCA_018819685.1 Alphaproteobacteria bacterium | reverse complement strand
GAACCGCATCCGCGTGCTGGTGGGCGACGAGGTGCTGTGCGAGCTGACCCCCTACGATCTGACCAAGGCGCGGATCACCTACCGCTTCATGCCGGGTCGCGGCGGTCCGGGGCCGCAATAACGCGCCGCGCCGCATGAGCGCGCCCGCTTCCCCGCTTCGGCTCACCCTCGCCTCCGCCAGCCCGCGCCGCCGCGAATTGCTCGCGCGGCTGGGCGTGACGCCTGACGCGGTGATCGCTGCCGACATCGACGAAACTCCGCACAAGACCGAACTGCCGCGCGACTATGCGCAGCGCATGGCGCGCGAGAAGGCGCTGGCGGTCGAGGCCGCCACCGTCGTCGAGGGCTTCGTGCTGGCGGGCGACACCGTGGTCGCCGCCGGACGCCGCATCCTGCCCAAGGCCGAGGACGAAGCCACCGCGCGCCGCTGTCTCGATCTGCTGTCGGGCCGCCGCCACCGCGTGCTGTCCGCCATCGCCCTGCGCGCACCCGACGGGACCATCCGCGAACGGCTGAGCGAGACCGCGGTCAAGTTCAAGCGGCTCTCCGCAGACGAGATCGATTTCTATCTCGCCGGCGGCGAATGGCACGGCAAGGCGGGCGGCTACGCGATCCAGGGTGCGGCCGAGGGGCTGGTCTCCTGGCTTCAGGGCAGCCATTCGGGCGTGGTCGGGCTGCCGCTGTTCGAGACCCGCGCGCTGCTCAAGGCGGCAGGTTTCGCGCTTGGCTGAGGCATGACCTGGTACGTCGAGCAGGGCATCGCCGAGGAGCGGGGCGTCCGGCTCGAAGGCGGGCGGATCGTCGCGGCGCGACTGCACTGGCCGGGCGCGCTGACCGCAGGCCAGGTCGAGGATGCTGTGCTGGTGTCACGCGCGCGCGGCAGCCAGCGCGGCACGCTGCGCTTCGCCAGCGGCGAGGAAGCGTTGGTCGACCGGCTTCCGGTTACCGCCAGCGAAGGCGCCGCGATCCGCGCCCGCGTGACCCGCGCCAGCACCAGGGAGCGCGACCGGATCAAACTGGCGCAGGCCCTGCCCAGCGACGAGGATCTGCGCCCCGCCCCCACACTCGCCGAGCAACTGACGATCGCGGGCCACGCGGCCGAGACCGTCCGCCACTTCCCCGACGATGGCCACGAGAACGGCTGGGAAGACCTCTGGCTCGAAGCATGGTCGGGAACCGTCGGCTTCGACGGCGGCGAACTCGCCTTCTTCGACACCAGCGCGATGGTGCTGATCGATGTCGACGGACCCGACGATCCGCGCCGGCTCGCGCTCGCCGCAGTCCCCGCACTGGCGGACTCGATCGGGCGGTTCGATCTGGCGGGTTCGCTCGGCGTCGATTTCCCGACGCTGGCGGCGAAGGCCGATCGCAAGGCGGTCGATGCTGCGCTGGATAGCGCACTGGCGCACTGGAACCACGAGCGGACCGCAATGAACGGCTTCGGCTTCGTCCAGCTGGTGGCGCGCTCGGAGCGCCCCTCGCTGCTGCGCCGCCTGCATCACGACCGCACCGGAGCCGCCGCGCGGCTGTTGCTGCGCCGCGCCGAATTCGTCGAGCAACCCGGCCGCCTGCTGTTGACCGCCAATCCCGCCGTTCTTGCGCGGCTGCGGCCCGAATGGCAGGCCGAACTGGCGCGGCGGAGCGGGCGGGAGGTGTCGGTGCACGGCGATCCGGGACTTGAACTCGAAACCGGGTTCGCGCAGGCGGTGCCGCTATGACCGCAACGAAAAAGACCTGCCCGATCTGCAAGAAGCCCCGCATCGAGGAGCACGCGCCGTTCTGCTCGCAGCGCTGCCGCGACCGCGATCTCGCGCACTGGTTCGGCGACAGCTATGCCGTGCCCGGCCGCCCCGCCGCGCCCGAGGAAATCGCGAGCGAGGTGATCCGCGGCGAGGAGGACTGAAAACGTCCTTGCCAAGCGCAGGAGCCTTCGCCATAGGGCGGCGCTCCAACCGCTCGCCGGTCGCCGAACAGCCCCTTGTGGGCCTCTTCGTCCGATGAGGCGCCCGGACAGGCCCAGGTAGCTCAGTTGGTAGAGCATGCGACTGAAAATCGCAGTGTCGGGGGTTCGAATCCCTCCCTGGGCACCACTTCCAGTTCCGCGCCGTTCCGCGCCAAGCCGGAAAGCCTTGCAAATCAGCCGTTCTCACCGCTAACGAAGGTCCGCGCTGTTCCGGCACGTTCCGCCTAGAGCCGGGGCACGTTCGGGGCACGAGCGGGGCACTGCCCCGGGGCACGGGAGGGAATTCTGCTTACAGAGCGAGAATGCCGGGCGGCGACGCCGGGGCCCAAACCCTTCAAGCTGCACGATCAAGGTGGCCTGTTTCTGCTGGTGCTGCCCAGCGGCACGAAGACCTGGCGACAAAAGTACAGCTTCGGCGGGAAGGAAAAGCAGCTCACCCACGGGCGGTACCCGGAGCTGAGTCTCAAGGAAGCGCGCGTCCTCCGGGACAAGGCCAAGGCGCTGCTGCGCGATTCGGTGGATCCGGGAGCGAAGGCCAAGGAGAAGCGCGACATCCGGCAGGGCCGCGCCACACAGGGCGAGACCTTCCGGACTGCAGCTCGTCGCTGGCACACGCTCCAATCGCATGGCTGGAAGGAGCGCCACGCGGATCAGGTCTGGGCGGCGCTAGAGGCGGATGTTCTACCCGAGCTCGGCGAGCGAGCGATCTCGGATCTGAAGGCAGCGGACATCCGCGAAATCATCGAGGCGGTTCAGGACCGGGGAGCGATAGATCAGGCGCACCGATCGTTGATGCGGATCTCGCGGATCTTCCAGCTGGCGATGGTAGACGGGACGGTGGAAGCGAATCCCGCTGCAGCTCTCGGCGCGATTCTCAAGCCCGTTCCGAAACGCAAGTATCCGGCGATCCTGCAACTGGACGTCGCCCGCTCGGCGCTGAAGGCCTTCGAAGAGGAACGGCACTTTCCTGCGGTGAAGCTGGCTTCCCGGTTCCTCGCCCTTACGGCCGCGAGGCCTGGGCCCCTCCGGTACGCCTTGCCGGCGGAGTTCGAGGATCTCGACGGGGACGATCCGCGTTGGGTGATCCCCGCAGCGAAGATGAAGCTCGAGCGCGCGGAAAGCGAGCAGGAGAGTTTCGCCTTCACCATCCCTCTATCGAGACAGGCGGTGGAGGTCGTGAAAAGTGCGATCGCCGAAGCCAACGGGCGAACCTATCTCTTCCCGTCGGCGCAGCACGGCCTGCGGCCGATCAGCGAGAATGCGCTCAACGTGGCCTATCGACGGTCAGCGCAGTTCGCCGGGCGCCATGTTCCGCACGGTTGGCGGAGCACTTTCAGTACGATCATGAACGAGCGCGCGGCGGATCTGGATCGGCCGGGCGATCGCGCGGTTCTGGACCTGATGCTGGGCCACAAGCCCGCCGGCGTGGAAGCTCACTACAATCGAGCCGCCTATATGCCGCGGCGCCGGCTGCTGGCTCAGGAATGGGCGGATCTGATCAGCGAGGAGCTGCTTCCACCCGATCGGCTACGCGAGGGCCCCAGACACTAGGCTGCTGGGCGCGCGGAGGTGCAGCATGATGCACGCCGCGATCGACCAGCGCCGCACGCACCAGCCAGTCCGGCGCGACAGCTTCGACGTGAACGACAAGCGCGCGCAGGTCTTCCGCCCGATCGATGGCGGGATCGCCTTCGTCGACGCCTATCTCAAGGTTCTCGAGGAATGGGCCGACATGGTGAAACAGAAAGGCGAGGCCCATCGCCTCACTGCG
>JAHJPT010000077.1 GCA_018819685.1 Alphaproteobacteria bacterium | reverse complement strand
GCTTCCTGCGCGAAAGCCCCCGACGTGAAGGCGACGGTGGATGTGCCGAGCAGCAGCGTAGCGCCCAAGGCGCGGGCGAAGGTCGATGTCATGGCTATCTCCGCAAAACCCCAATTCTTCTGGCGACTATCGTCGCCATCCGGGTCGCCGGGTCAAGCCAATTCGCGGCGAAGCGACGACGCTGGTCTAGTTGAAAACGACCTTGGTCGATCCGGCCTCCACCGCGCTCGCGAGATTGCGCGCATCCCAATTGGTCAGTCGGACGCAGCCGTGGCTGGCGTTCTTGGCGATCGAGGAGGGATTGCTCGTGCCATGGATGCCGTAGCCCGCCTTGCCCAGATCGATCCACACTCCGCCGATCGGATTGTTGGGGCCGGGCGGGATGATCAGCGTCTTGTCCCCGCCCCATTCCTGATCGGAGGGATCGAAGGTGTAGTTCGCCTCCCGCGCGACCGCATTCACCTCCATCGCTCCCGAAGGAGAGGGAAACTGCGAACTGCCGACCGTCGCCGGGAAGGTTGCGAGCAGATTGCCGTGGCCGTCGTAGGCGCGCACCTCGCTGGCCGATTTGTCGATCTCGATCCGTGCGACCTTGCCCTCCAGAGCCGTGTCTCCGGTCTGCGCGACGAGGATTTCGGTCCCGGCAGTAAAGCTCTTGCCCGGGTTGAGCGCCTGCAGCAGCCCTTCGGTCATGTGGAACTTCTCGGCGAGCTTTTCCGCCGGGCTGGAATATCCGATCCAGTCGCGCTTCGCCATTTGCGCCATGCTGGATGGCACCGGACGGAACGACCCTGACACGTCTTCGCTGGTGACGGTATAGGTCCTCACCAGCGGCTCGGAGCCGAACCGGCTGCGCAGCGCCGACAGCACCTCGTCATCCATCTCGCCATCGGCATCCATTCCGTTCGCCTGCTCGAAGGCGGCGAGAGCCCGGCTGGTGTTGCCGCCGCTGTAGCCGTCGATGACGCCGGGCGAATGGCCGGCGCGGTCGAGCAGGACCTGCACCGCCATGATCTGCCTGCTGCGTTCATCGGAAAACACGGCGCCGGGTACATCGGCTTCGAAGGTCTGCGCGGTCGCGGGCATGGCGAGGGACAGCAGCGGGGCGCTGGCGAGCAGGCCGGCGGCGAGGGCGGGACGGAATAGAGCGGGCATGGGAATCCTCGGGTGGAGTAGGCGCGGAGACCGGCCCGACATCGTCAGGCAGGTCGGCTGTTCCTGTAAAAACCCCTGGAGCGCTGCCGTGTTCCGGAAATCCCTTAGCCGAACATCCCCTTGCGCGGACCGAGATAGCCGAACAGATAGGCCCCGACCTTGCGCATCTGGATCTCCTCCGCGCCCTCGGTGATGCGGTAGCGGCGGTGGTGGCGATAGATGTGTTCGAAGGGTTTCTCGCGGCTGTAGCCGATCCCGCCATGGACCTGCATCGCGCGGTCGGCCGCTTCGCAGACCAGCCGGTTGGCCCAGTAATTGCACATCGAGACCTTGTCCGAGAGCGCGCTCTCGATCTCCTTGTGCGGCAGGCGGTCCATCTCCCAGGCGGTCTTGTAGATCAGCAGCCGCAGCATCTCGCACTGGGTGGCGAGCTCGACCAGCGGGAACTGGATCGCCTGATTGCGCGCCAGCTCCTGCCCGAATGGCTTGCGCTCGCGGGCGTAGCGCACGCTCTCCTCCACGCAGAACTGCGCCGCGCCGAGGCTGGAAGCGGCCTGGCGGATGCGGTTCTGGTGGACGAAGCTTTGCGCCAGCGCCAGCCCGCGGCCTTCTTCGCCCAGCAAAGTCTGGTCGGGCACCCAGACCCCCTTAAGGAAGAACCGCGCGTGGTCGGTGGGCATGTTGAAGGTCCAGACGTATTCGTCGATCTCAAGCCCTTCGGCCGGGTTGGGGACGAGGAAGCAGCTGATCCCCCTGGCGTCGCCCGCGCCTCCCGAGGTCCGCGCGAACACCGCAACATGGGTGGCGTGGTGCATGCCGGTGATCCACATCTTAGCGCCGTCGATCCGCCAGCCGGGCTTTGCATCCCGCTCCTCGCGCACTGCGACGGTGTCCATATGGGTGGCGTCCGAACCGTGCTCGGGCTCGGTCAGCCCGAAGGCGACCCGCCGTTCGCGCGCGAAACCGCCAAGGATGAACTCCTCCTTCTGCGCCTCGGTGCCGAAGGTCTCGAACATGGCGACGAAGGGGAAATTGCCGACGATCGAATGCTCGTTCTGGAGATCGTTGTGCAAGCCCAGCCCGCGCTGCGCGAAGCGGTCGCGGATCACCGCCATCCACAGGTTGGAGCCGTCCTTGCCGCCGTATTTCTTCGGCGCCGAAAAGCGCCAGTGACCTGCCTCGTCGGCGCGGGTCGCGGCCTCGACCAGCAATTGCTCCCATTCGCGGTTGGGCAGGCCCTGCCGGTCCCAGTCGGTGCGCGCATCCTCGCGGCGGTGGTCGAAGAAGCGAATGTTGTCGCCCTGCGCTACCAGCGGCTCGATCTCGGCTGCGATGAAGCGCTCGAGTTCGGCGTAATAGTCTTCCAGTTCCTGGGGTATCGCGAAGTCCATCAGCTCTCTCCGGTCCATTGCGCCTTCGCCGATGCGAGAGCGGGGTATTTGGGGATATCGGCCGCCAGCTTGCCAAGCGCACGGCGGCGCAGCCTCGCCAGCAGGCCGGGGTCGGCGAGATCGCGGGTCCCCGCCAGCAGCGCCTGCGCGAGGTCCCGGTCGGCGATCGCGACGCCCGCAGCCTCCTCGCGCGCAATCATGCCGAGCGCGTTGCGCGCGACCGCCAGCTGGAAGCGGTCGTGACCTTCCATGCGGTGCTTCACCGTGGCCAGAAATTCGGCAATCGCGGTGGCGATTTCGCCGGTGGAGGCTTCGCCCTCGCGTTCCATAGCGGGTGTCTCAGGCGGCAGGGGCCGGTCGCGCTCGACCTGCGGGGCCTCTTCTTCCAGCAGCATCAGCAGGTCGAGTTCCTGCTCGCTGGTCCGCCGCGAGATGACCACGCGTTCGAGCATGCGGTCGTGCCCCTCGCGCCAGACCTTCGCCATCCGCAGGCAACCCAGCGCCCACCACACGGTGCGGTAGATCAGCCAGTAGCGGAACCGGTCGCGGTCGACCCTCACCCCGCTTTCGGCCT
>JAHJPT010000076.1 GCA_018819685.1 Alphaproteobacteria bacterium | reverse complement strand
TCCAGAACACCGATCTGCGGCCTTCGGCGGTGGCGTAGAGCGCGTCATTTGCGTGCCAGACGATGCCGTGCGGTCGGGCGCTGGCGCCCAGTTCGACGCTCTTCACCCGCACCAGATCGTCGGTGCGGAAGATGTCCACGCTGGTACCGCCGTAGCAGGCGAGCGCGACATGCGCGCCATCGGGCGAAGTCGCCAGCTCGTGCGGAGTGGTGCAGCTCTCGACGCGGAGGACTTCCTCGCCGCTGGCGAGATCGATCTTGGACAGCGTGTTGCCGAACTTGTTGGCAACGAACAGCGTTCCGTTCTGCGCTGCCGCATCGGAGGTGGTCGGTGCATCCGCAGCGATCGGCGCGCAGGCAGCCGAGCCCAGCGCAATGGGGCCCAGCGCGACGGCAAGGGTCGAGATGATGCGCACGGTCGTGATGCTCCCCTGATTCGGCAATTTGCCGGCTCGTCCTGCGATGAGCGATCGGTCTACCTGCCGCGAGCGGTGCTCACAAGCGGCGCGGGACGCTCTCCGCCGGTCCGAGCCATTCCGCCATTGCCCGGCCCAGATCGGGCTTGGTAACGCTGCCCATATGGGTGCCCGAAACTTCGACGTAATCCGCAGCGGGCAGCAGCGCGGCGAGCTCCTCCGCCGATCCGTTGTCGCGATCCTCGTCGCCGCACACCACCAGCGTCGGCATGGTCACATTCGCCAACTGCGCCAGATCGAGATCGGGCATGGTGTCGAGCAGCAGCCGCGCCGCCACCCGGTCGACACCCTGAGACTTGAGGAACTGCACCGAGAAATACGCAGGATCGCCGCGCGGAATCGTGTCGAACTCGTCGATGACGCGCTTGAAATGCGCCGCGCGCTTCTGCCATTCGCCCAGCCCGGCAGTCCCCATCCCGCCCACGATGAGCCGCTGCGGCGCCAGCGCGCCGCTCGCCACGCCGTGCAGCGAGGTCCGCGCGCCCAGCGAGAAGCCGCCCAGATCGTACTCCTCCAGTTCGAGGTGTTCCACCAGCGCCGCGACATCGCGCACCAGCACATTGGCGGGATAGGCCTCGGGCGCGCGCGGCGCAGCGCTGTCGCCATGGACCCGGAAGTCGAGCATCAACACTTCGTAGCCCAGCTCCGCGATTCTGCGGTCGTGACCCCATTTGATCCAGTTCATCTGCGCGCTAGAGAACAGCCCGTGGAGCAGCACCAGCGGCCGCCCCTCGCCGACCTGGTGCAGCACGAGCTCGGTGCCGTCGAAGCTAAGGAAACGTTCTGTGGTCATCGCTTCACCAGCCCGCGTTGCTCCATCCGCCATTGCGCCATTGCGATGCGGTCCTGGCCGAAGAAGGGTTCGCCATCGAACACCAGCGTCGGCACGCCCCAATGGCCCGCGGCTTCGAGCGCTTCCTGATTGGCGGCGATTTCGGTGTCGAGCGCCTCGGCATCGCGCTGCGCCTCCGCGTCGAGTTCGGCAAGGTCGAGACCGGCGCGGGTGGCGGCGCCCGCCAGGTGCTCGCCCTCGTTCCAGCCCTCGGCCCCGCCCCAGATCAGCCGCCCCGCCTCATGCGCGAAGGCGAGGCCCTTGCCGCGCCGCGCTGCGGCCTGGCCGAGCCTTGTGATCCGGCGGATATGCGGCTGGTCTTCGGCGATTTTCCTGGTGGCGGTGTCCTGGACGATCGGATCGGGGCGCGGGGGGCCGAAGGGGATGTCGTGGAATTGCGCCACGCGCATCATGTCGCGCATCGTGTAGCCCAGCCAGTTGGGATGGTTGCGCTCGAAGAAATCCGGCTGGCGCACCGCGAGCGGCCAGACCGGGCGCAGCACGATGTCGAGGTCGTAGGTCTCGGTCATGGCGCGGTAGCGGCCCACCGCGAGATAGCTGTAGGGCGAGCGGAAGCTGAAATAGAGATCGGCGGTCAGGGTCATCGCGCGGTTCTCGCGCAAACTAGCGGAAGAAGCAATTCATGCCCGCGTGGAGCGATTCGACCTCTTTTTGCGCGCCCTCGCCGGTCAGGAAACCGAAGATGCCCGCGGGCGTCGTGAATTCCTCCCCCAGCGTGCTGTCCGCGATCATCTCGACCTCGTAGGCGGCGGTCAGTTCGGCCTCGCTGCTGGCGAGATCGATCCCCTCCGCGGTGGCGATATCCGCGCTCTGCCCGTCGCCGTCGTCATCGCGCAGCGACCAGCCGACCAGCGCGCCTTCCTGGAAGTTGAGCGTGAGCCCGCCGGGATATTCGGTGAAGGCCACGGGGCCCGCACCGCATTCGGCGTTGGTCCCGACATCGCGCGCCTCGCCCATGGCGCTGGCCAGCTCCGCCTCGACCGTCTCGCGCGGGCTGCCGAAGGTCAGCATGGTGCCAAGCGGCCCGGTGACCTCGAGCCCGTCGCCGCGCAGCCGCACGACGCCGGCCGGATCGGCAGGCAGATTGGGGGTTTCCTGCATGGCGCGGTCCGAGCCTTCGGCAGCCTGCTCTGGCGCGCTCTCGCCGCAGCCCGCAAGCGCCAGCGCCAGCGCAGCCGCCCCGATCATCGTCCAACGCATGCTCATCCCGGCCCTACCCCTTCTTGAGACACTCGCGCCCGAGCAGTTCGGCGATCTGCACCGCGTTCAGGGCCGCGCCCTTGCGCAGATTGTCCGAGACG